>JBGSTP010000214.1:0-28348 GCA_041736515.1 Pirellulaceae bacterium | reverse complement strand
GAGTAGGGATGACAGGAGTTGAACCTGCACACCTTGCGGTACTAGAACCTAAATCTAGCGCGTCTGCCAATTCCGCCACATCCCCAATTCGACTCTATTATGGCGAATGGCACTGCTTAACGAAAGGGCACTCTGAGTGCTTTCAATACCTGCAGGAAGACTGGAGAATTGCGGCTGTAAATTGGCGGCTGTAAGTTGGGAGGGTCAGCGTAGAGACTATTAGAAACGCCTGCTGAATGGCGGGATGAACAACAGGACTTCAATAAACATCATCGAGGATATAGGAGATCGCACAACAATGGGATTCATCGACATTGATGAGATGGTAGCGTTTAGCCCGCTTCCCGGATGCCGATTGCGTACTCCGCATGGAGAGCGAATTATGCTCTCATATTTGGAGATGGAAGCAGGTGCCGAGATTCCGTGGCACTCGCATCCGCATGAGCAAGCCGGAATGTTGGTTCGAGGCAAGCTCGAACTGACGATTGGCGAGGAAACTCGCCTAGTGGAGCCCGGCGGAATGTATATTGTTGCTGGGGGCGTGCCGCACCGTGCTCGTGCCGTAGAGGGCCCCGTGCTAGTACTGGACATCTTCAGTCCAATTCGAGAGGACTACGCGCAGAGCCAAAACGAATTTGTGCCGATGTCCTAAATTTTCCTGTCGCAGTTCAAGCTTACTCTGCCAGCTAGGGCCGCAATTTTTTGCGTTACCGCGGCAACGTTTGGCGGTTGAGGCGTTGTTTGAACGAAAAAAACGCAAGCCAACAGAGCTTGCGTTTTCAAAGAACTCGATAGTTCGCAGTGGGACTGAGCTAGTTCGCTGTGGGCACAACCCAGACCTTGAGGTCGCATTCGATTTCTTGATGCAGGTGAACTTTGACTGTATATAAGCCGAGTTCCTTAAGCGGACCCTGAAGTCGAATTTGGTCGTCGGTAACAACAATGCCATTGGCCTTTAACGCGGCCACAATTTCGGTAGCACCTACGCTGCCGTAGAGATGTCCCTCGTCGTCTGCGTTGGCTTCGATGGTAATCGACTGCTGAGCAATCTTGTCGGACAGTGCTTGTAGCCCGCTAAGGCGTGCTTTTTCAATTTCTTTCAGCTTGGCCCGGTGCTTTTCCACCATCCGCTTGTGGTGTTCGGTCGCCACAATGGCCAAGCCCTGTGGCAACAAGAAATTGTTTGCATGTCCGGCGCGAACTTCGACCACTTCGCCTTGCTTGCCAACGCTATCGACGTTTTGGATCAGCAAAAGTTCGATACCACCATTGGCACCTTTGGGAAGTCGTTTAAAAGATTGGCGTCGTGCGCGAGCTTTAGCGGCTACCATCGTTGTACTCGTTCGTTATCTCAAAAAAGTGATTTCGGTAGATTCCCATTCGCGTCGAGTGGGAGCTCTGAGGAATTGAATTAATTAAAACGGGATGTCGTCGCCGCCGATATGGCTGCTGCGGGAGTGTTCGGTATGATGAGCGGCGGACGGCGATTCCACATAATTGTCGTGAGTTTCACGGGGAGCCGAAGAACGAGGGCTATCGCCACGTCCGCCGAGCAACTGCATGCGGTCGCACACTACGCGAAGTTTCGAGTGCTTCTGACCTTCCTTTTCCCATGTATCTAGTTTCAGTCGTCCTTCAACAAAAACCGGAGAACCCTTGCTAAGGTATTCTGAGGCTACCTCGGCCGTCCTTCCCCAGAATGTGACTTCCACGAAAGTTGTTTCGTCTATCCATTCACCATTGGGACCTTTTCTACGGTCGTTGACTGCCAAGCCGATTTCGGTAACCGGAGTGCCTGTTGGCGTATATTTTAGCTGGACATCCCGCGTGAGGTTGCCCATCAAAATTACTCGGTTGTAGCTCGACATGTCATCTCCTTCGCCTGGACTAGGTACGCAGAATCTAAGTGATCGGGAACATTAGGTTGACTGCATAAACTATAAGGCAAATTGCCCTTTTGGTAAAACCAATCGGAGCAATGTTCCCAACGATTAATCTTCTTCTTCGTCGTCATCAGCCCCGATGGCGACGGCGGCGCGTTCGCGTGGTTCACGATCGAGATCAGGGCGAGGCATTTCGCCTTTACCTAAAGCGTGTGCAACCAGCGGATCTACCAGACGGGGATCTACCTTGGTAACCAGGCAGCGCATAATGCTTTCGTTCAGTTGGCAAGCCCGATTGAACTCGACAATTCGAGCTCCTTCCATCTTGCAGTAGGTTATCCAGTAGGTGCCTTTCATATGGCCATCGATTGGATAAGCCAATTTGCGTTCCTCCCAAAGTCGGCTGGCAAGTATCTCGCCACCAAGACCTTCGATTAGCTTGTGTAATTCGGCGATGACTCCGCCTGGATCACGGTTGTATTTATTGCTGTCGAAAATGAAGAAACAGTCGTAACATGTAGCTGGCAAAGTTCTAAGCTCCCGATCGGTTATGTTTGCGGCACAGTATGGTTAGTAATTGTGTCTTATTCGTGGCTCTACTTGAATCCATCAAGTCTAATTAATTTTGTTCATGCAGTAGTTCAGGTCATGCGTGCACCAAGCTTGTAGTATTTCAGCGGCAGCTACTAAAGCGTGATCCATGACGGCTTTTTCTTCTTTGCGAAAGCGGCTGAGTACATAGTCGGCTGTGTCCCAGTGGTCGGGCGTGGCGTCTATGCCGATTCGCAGTCGAGGAATTTCCTGGGAACCACAGACTTGTAGAATGTGGTTGAGCCCTTTTTGCCCTCCAGCGGAACCTTTGGCTCGCATCCGCAACTTACCGAGTGGTAGACTCAGATCGTCGCATATTACCATCAAATCCTGCTGGACGTCAATTTTGTAAAATTGGGCGACCGCTTTGACGCATCGCCCGCTTTCATTCATATAAGTTAGCGGCCAAACAAGGATTAAGGTTGTGTCTGCGACGTTGATTGTCGTGAGTTGCCCCTCGAATTTCGCTTTGGGGGCCGCTGCAAAAAACTTCTTGACCATATGGTTGAGAACATCGAAGCCAACATTGTGGCGAGTTCCCTCATATTTGGCCCCAGGATTCCCGAGACCAACTGCCATTTTTAGTTTTTGTCCAACGGTGCTCACAAGGCAATCTCAAAGTCCAGCACAACCCTGCGTCGCTTACTCTTCTCCGCTATCAGCTTTCTCTTTGCGAATCAATTCGGGCTCGACCGACAGGCTGGTATCTGCACCCTCTTCCATACCCGATGGTTTGACGACCTGCACGACTACGTCGCTACCGTGTGTCACCATCTGTGCACCGGCCGGCAAAACAACTTCGCTGGCGTGGATTGCTTGTCCTAGGTGTAATCCGCTGATGTTTACACGGATATGCTCAGGGATGTCCGAAGCTGGACAACGGATCGTCAATTCGTGGGCGACGAAGCTGAGTTGTCCGCCTTCGCTCGAACCGGGCGCTTCGCCGTGCAATTCGACGGGTAGCGTGACTTCCACTAGTTCCGTTTGCGAGACACGCGTTAGGTCAACATGCAGGACTTCCATACCAAAAGCATCCCACTGTACCTCGCGCAGCAACGCGGTGTCGGCGATGTCACCAGTGAGAGAAAGCAGTTTGGTGCCGTGGTGGATAATGGTATTAATCGCATCTGCACGGACCGCCAAATTCACATTGGCTTCGCCGTGCCCGTAAAGGTTGGCGGGGACAAAGCCGAGTTGCCGCAGCTTGTTCGAAGCCGTCGTTCCAACCGCATCACGCTTTTTGACTTCGAGTGTTTCGCTACTCATCTGTTTCGCTATTTAACAAAGGACCAAGTTCAGTCAATGACCAGTTAATATGACCCGCAGCCCCTAGGACCACGTTAGGGTATCTCGGAGATGTTTATGGGTGCTTGTTCAAACCAGAACGCGATTTCGAATTAGAATTCAAACTCAGCTCCATTCAGGCGAGTGGGCAAGTATCTCAAAACATCGACTTCTTTCAAGGGCAAACAGGGCCCCCAAGGGGCAGCAAGCTGCGGAAATTTATGCGAACATGCAAGAAAAGGTGCTTGTCCCGCACGCTGCCGCCCTTGTCGACAAGCCGTTCGTCCAGTAATTTCGCCCGACGAACTATTGAAAACTTGCGATTTATAGGTTGTTATGGCTAAAAAGACGACGCTTCAATATATCGAACCCATCGGCGGCCGAGTGCTGGTGCTAAAGGATGAGCCCAAACGGGAGACAAAGGGGGGGATTGCCTTGCCCGATGCTGCGGAAATTCCCACGATTACCGGTCGCATTGTGACGATTAGCCAACAAGTGGCCCATGATGAGGACGTACCACTGCGTCAATACGACAAGATTCTGTTCCATCCGAAGAACGCAATTCCGGTAGACTTTGAACCTGACAACCAGCTTTTCGTCGTGCCCGTCGAAGATATCGTGGCTGTTTTTCGAAATGAAAAACCCGCTTGAACACCAATTCTCCTCGGCCCACTGCCAGATTCTTCATGCAAGCCTTTGTGGATTTCGCCGCTGAACCAACGGCACGTCATGGGTGCGCAAGCGCAGAGGGCCCTAGTGCTCTGTTACCGCTTAGTATTGATCTGCCTATTGACCTAAAATAAGACCGTCGCTTCGGGCTTGGCGGCAAATCTAGTTCTTAGCTGTAATAGAGCACTAGTCGCTGAGTTCTTAGACGCTGAGTTCTTAGACGCGGGGGTTTCACGCTGGGCCTTCAGGCGGTGGGTGGATTGAACATTGCGCTGATTGATTGGTCGTGGTGGATGCGACGGATGGCCTCGGCGAGCAGTGGCGCCACAGAGACGATCTTGATTGTGTCCAGCCGTTTTTCGGGAGGCAGTGGAATGGTGTTGGTGACACACAAAGATTTGATTGGCGCGGCTCGAATACGATCGATAGCCTTGTCGCACAGGACTCCATGGGTGGCGGCAAGGTGAATTTCTTTGGCGCCGTGTTGATGGACTAATTCCGCCGCACCGCAAATCGAACCAGCGGTGCTTATCATGTCGTCAAACATAAGGCAGATTTTGCCTTCGACTGGCCCGCCTATGATATTTTTTTGTGTAGTCACCAGCGCGTTATCTCGGCGTTTGTCTACAATCGCCAGCTTGCCTCCCAGGCGTTTTGAGTGCCCGATGGCACGTTTGATACTTCCCTCATCGGGGCTGACCACCACAATCTCGTCCTGGTCGTAGCCCATGTCTTCGAAGTTTTTGTTCAGTACAGGAGCTGCGTACAGGTGGTCGACTGGAACATCAAAGAAGCCCTGGATTTGCGGAGCGTGAAGGTCCATCGTCAAGACGCGATCGGCACCGGCGCGGGCAATCATGTTGGCAACTAGTTTGGCGGTGATTGGAACTCGTCCTTCGTCTTTGCGATCCTGTCGAGCATAACCGTAGTAGGGGATGACGGCTGTGACACGAGCTGCGCTGGCCCGTTTGCAACTATCGATCATGATCAACAGTTCCATCAAGTTGTCGTTGACCGGCGGGCAAGTTGGTTGGATGAGGAAGACATCGCGACCGCGGACATCATCGTCGATCTTGCAATAGTTTTCGCCGTCGGGGAACTTGCCGAGCGACAACGATCCGAGTTCCAGGTGGAGGGAACTGCAAATGTCGCGGGCTAGTTCCTGATTTGCTCGTCCGCTGAGGATTTTCAGTTCACGCATGCTGTGTCGCTGGAATGAGGGTGGGTGGCGCGCGAGTCATCGAAAAGAGTCTGTTCGAATTGCTCTAGAGTTTAATCAAGGGCGATATCCGAGCTCTCGCATTTTGGCTTCTACGCTGGCGAGTTCCTCAATTGTATTGATGCTGAGAGATTCGCAAGGCTCCAGGACCGGCAGTGCATCTACTTTCCTGCGCTCACCCTTAAGTATCTGAGGACAATCTGTCAAATAATATTCGGATTGGGCGTTGGCATTCTCAAGTTTGGATAGCGCCAGCAGCAAGTCCGGAGCGCGGAAGAGGTAGGTGCTCATGTTCACTTCTTGGATTGCCCGCTCGGTTTCGCTGGCATCTTTCTGTTCGACAATTCGATGGAATTGGCCAGATTCGTCGCGGACTATTCGTCCTAGGCCCGTCGGATCTTGTTTGATTAAGGTGCCGAGCAAGCAGGCATAGTCGCCGTCGTGGAACTTGCCGAGCAACGTCTTGATCGAACTTGCTTGGATCAGCGGTGAGTCTCCGGCCACGACCAAGACCGGTCCCGTGAGTTGGCTGAGTTGCTCTCGACACATTTCCACCGCGTGTCCCGTCCCGAGTTGCTCGGATTGCAGCGCAAAACTGATTGGGTCGTTGCGTGTTGCCAACTCCTGGCGCACGTCGTCTGCTCGGTAGCCCACGACGACAATTTTGCGATAGATTCCCGCTGCGCTCAGTGCGTCCAGTACCCAGTGAATCATCGCTCGCCCCATCACCGGGAAAAGCACCTTGGGGAGATCGCTTTTCATCCGGGTGCCTTTGCCAGCTGCTAGCACAACAGCCACCGCTTCAGTACTCATAATTTGTTCTAGTTAGTAATTCAGTAAGATCGTTGAAAAGTTAGCCAGTCGGCGAGCGCCTGACGTCGAGCGGTCTTCGACCGTGAAGTAGGAGTATCTTTGCAAACCAAGGTGCGATTTTCTAGGGTACTGGGTTCTTGGGTTCTTGGGTTACTGGCTTCTGCTGCGTAATGGGTTTTCTGGTGCTTGGTCCACAGTAGCAATTAGGCGTTGTTGGGGTTGGCTACGATTTGTTCCACCGCTTGGCAGCGGGTGGCTACGTCTTTTCATTTTTGACGTTTTTAATGGACAAAGGACTTGGGGGGACCGTGTTCTTGCGTACTGGGGCTTTCTAGGGTCCGCGATTTTCCAGAGTAGTTGGCACAGCAAAGGGCGGGCGACATTGACCAATTGGCGACGGCTCACTAATCTTGATGCGGTTGGCCTTGCGGGCGACATTGTGCTGGGATTGTTGCGAGAGACATTGGTTATTTGCAGCGTTACCCCCCACTTCGAGATTAGATCGTACATTACTATAGGAATTGATAGCAGCTATGGGAACAGAAAGAACTCGTGAACTTCGTCGCCGCCGACATCGCCGCAAGAAGGTCGTCAAATTGTTGGCACGTGCGAGCAAGGCAAGTGCGGCTGACAAGTCAATTGTGGTTGCCAAGTTGCGCAGGCTAACACCGGGTGCAGAGGTGATAATTGCCGCAAACTCGCTCGAAGGTTAGTTGCTGTTTAGTTCTAATCTGAAGTATTCGGTCGATTGCGGCCGCGACGCTGGTGGCACGCTGGCTCACGAAAACTGCATTCCAGTCTATGATCTGCCGTCGCGCCGCGACTCAAAGTAGCGCGGCTTCAAAGCTCAAAATGCGCGCGTCAAAAGTTGCAGCGATTGCTGCAGCTAGTTAGAAATTACCGGGTGATTGGAATTCAGCGTAGTTGTCAAATTCGCTGTGGCGCTCCGGAGCTCGGTCCTGGAACCGCGTGAATTCCTTTTCCCACGTTAGCTCCACCTCGCCGATGGGTCCATTTCTCTGTTTGGCAATGATGATTTCCGCTTGGCCTGCATATTGGCTGGCCTCGCTGCCACGGTGGTAGTACTCCTCGCGATGGACGAACATGACGACATCTGCATCTTGCTCGATGGCGCCCGACTCGCGGAGGTGGCTCAGTCGCGGGCGGTGATCCTTGCCCTCCTCAGCTTGGCGATTGAGCTGCGCGAGGCACAGAACGGGAACGGCTTGTTCGCGAGCGAGTCCTTTGAGTCGCCGGGCGATCTTGGCAACTTGTTCCTGTCTTGGGTCTTTAGGGTTGTCTGGTTCGATGAGCTGCAGGTAGTCGATCACAATCAACCCCAGCGATTTTTCGCGTTGTCGAATTCGCCTGGCGACCGCCGAAATTTCGCTGACAGTCCGTGTGGGTGAATCATCGACATAGAGGGGAGCATTGCTAACCTCCATGGCCTTCTCGACCAGCCGCTTCCGGTCATCCTGGCTAATGGTGCCGTTTCGCAGGCGATGTCCGTTGACTCTCGCCACGGAGCAAAGCAAGCGGTCGGCCAGTTCGATGCCGGACATTTCAAGGCTCACGAACAGCACCGGAGCTCGTCCCAACAGCGAAACGTTTTCTGCAATATTGAGCGCAAAAGCAGTTTTTCCCATACTTGGGCGTGCAGCCAGAATGATCAGCTCGCCGTTGTGCATACCGCCGGACATCGCGTCGTAGTCGGTGAAGTGCGTGTCGACGCCGCCGACCGTATGGGTGCCCTTCATCCTCGCGTCGATGCGTTCCATGGCGCTGTTTACAAGGTCGCTGATCGAGTCGGCAGACTGCCCGCCGCGGTCGTCTTGAATTTGAAAGACCCGCTGCTCAGCTTGGCTCAGGAGTTCGCGCGCCTCGTAGGATTCATCGTAGGCGTCTTTGAGAATGGTAGTGCTGGCTTCAATTAGCTTTCGAAACGTAGCTTTGCTACGAACGATTTCGGCGTAGTACACCGCATGCGCCGCATTGGGGACGCTGTTGGCCAATTTGGCGAGGTAGGCGCTGCCTCCCACGGCTTCGTAGTCGCTGGATGCTTTGAGTCGATTAACTAGCAGTGTCACATCGATCTTCTGTCCTAAATCAACCATCGCTGTCATGTGTTGATAAAGTTTGCGGTTTGCGTCGTCATAGAAGTCGTCAGGCTTGAGGATCATGACCAGGTCATCGCAAACATCGGGCATCAGTAGGATGCTTCCCAGCACGGACATTTCAGCTGGGACATCACAGGGTGGCGTGCGATCTAGAATGGGCTGCGTCGGCCGCGGATCGTCCTTACGCCAATTCTTTTTCTTGCCTTCCGCTGTTGCCATCGTGGAGTCTCCGTCCGTGAATTTTGGTCGCAATGAACGAGCCACAATTTTAGCGGTCGCCGGCAGTAAGCCGAGACGCCTCGCCAGATTTTGTGGTGATACTAGTTTGTTCACTACTAGGTGTCGTAGTTGTTATCTGGCAACGGCGATCTAGGGTAGAACGTCAACCCAGATGGGTTGGGATTGGATGAAAGTGCCATCGGCAAGATCTGCTCTAGAATGTAGCCGAACCGGCCCCATACCGAGCGAGCTGAGTTCGATCGAGAATTCCGCAGTATTTCCCGGGGCGGTAGCGAGTTGTTCTGAGTCGTGCCAAACACTTATTCGCTCGGCCACACTGGCGGATGTTCGTAGTTTAATTTTCTGGGCGTCAAAAGATATTTGACGCGACTTTTCGGTCGGCCCTGGCCTATCGCTAAGGGACAGTTGCAGGGCATTGCGAGGGCCGATCCAAAACGCGACGGCAACGCTGGACCGCAGCGCAAGCGGTCCCTCTGCGGCGAATTGGAGTATCAGTTCGTGGTAGCCCTGGGCGATGTTCTTGGTGGATATCTTCAGGTTGCGCTTCATTGCTCCAGCCTGTGGGTTAATTCCATCCAGCAGGGCGCGCAATGCACTGGCTGCTAAAGGCTGTCGGCGTTTGGCGGCAGGCATGGGCGAGTCCAGCCATGCTTCGTAATTGATTCCGGCATCGTCGAGCTCAATGTTCAGGGACTCGCCGACCTCAAGAAATCGCAGGCTGTTGTCCAGGCTCACTTGGGGCGCATTGGAGAAGGGTTGGCAGAGAGGGTCGCCGACAACCAGTAGTTGGTAGGGTCCAGCGACGCTTAAGTAAAACGCTTCTGCCAGGCTGGCGCCGCGCGCGTATTGCACATACAGGTTTGGATGTGGGAACTTTTCCTGCAGGGAGTAGGGCTCGGTAACTGCCCCGCTACTGCCCGCGGCACCAGCTTTAATCAACTCGCTTAAATTGGTTTGCCCGGATCCGACTGACATCACTCCTCCCAGGCTCGTAAGATTCTCGGCTATTGCTCCTGGTGCCAGCTCGCTACCGCTCAAGGGCCAATCAAAAGATGGAGTTCCAATTTGAGCGCCGAGTACTCTGGGTTTTCGTTCGGGGAGCGGCTGGTGAACCACTTCGGCTTCGAACCCCATTTGTTGGAGGTCGTCCACCGCTCCGATGAAGCCCCATTGTCGAGTTGTCGTGCGCACGTCGTTGGTCAGGGCAAAGTAAAAACCGCCTTCTGGATGCGTGTAGTCGGCTGACGCGGAACGCTGTATGGCGGCGATAGCTTGGGGTAGCGAAGTGCCCGCTCCGCGTGTCACCCCCAACACAGTGCTCAGCAGGTATCGCTGTCCGAGTTCCGGTTTGGAAGCGGCAACTCCGTTGGGCGCCCAGGGCTGGCGCGCATCAAAACCAGTCGCAGGCTGCAACTCTTTGATGCTGTCGTCCAGGGTCAATTCGATAACCTGAAACTCCGGATCGTCTCGCAGCGCCGCGAAGCGGCTGTCGTTCTTCAAAAAACGACCAGCATACCAGCCCGCTGAAACGGCGGAGCGAAGCAGTCGGAGCGCTCGTGGTTTATCCGTGGCCAGGGCGGCTTCGGCAGCAGCCAGGTAGGCAACGGGATATTGGTGGGGCTGCTCAGTAAAGATTTTCTCCAAGCCATCAGCGGCTGCAGCGTGTTGCTCTGTCTTAATGTCCTGCTGGATTTGCTCCCAGGCGGCGTGCGTGCTCGCACCGCCAGGGTTCGTGAAATAAGTGTCCAGTCCACGACGCGCGTAATAGTTGGAATTGAGGCTAATGTAGCCTGGGTCGCGATTCAGGACCTGAGCGTACAGGTATGTCAATGAATTGATGGATGCAACCGGGGTAAATATAAAATGCCGGTCCTTGATATCGTTCAGGTCGGCAGAAATGTCGATGGCTGTGGGGAAATCGGCTGAATAAGCAATGCACTGGATATGATCCAGCAATCGGCGTCGCTGCAGTTCCAGTACCAGCGGCCGCAGGATTTTTGTCCGAAAATCCTCAACGGAAACCGTCTCTGAGTTCGGAACTTCGTCTAGAACGACGACATTAACCGCGGGAATTCTTCGCAGCGACACAAAATGGTTCGCCAGCGTGCGAGAGTTGAGCGAGCCCGAGTTAACTACTACCACTACGTCGGAGGAAGAAAGTCCCGCCCGAACCGTTCCAACCCAACTGCCAACCAAGGAAACTGCGGTCAGTAGAACTGCTGCAATACGTAAGATTGGATAAAAACTCGGCAAAACCGACCTGCACTTAGGGTTCGATGACGCCAAAAGTTGCATTTTCGAAGGTACATTTTCCATAGTGTTTCCAGAGTTCGGTTCTGAAAGAATATTAGCCTACAGTATAAGTTGAACGCGAACATCTCTTGCAACGCTTGCGACTAACCATATAATCGGCCCAAATCATAGCGAGGAGCACATGCTTCGGATGATGGAGTCGATGTTTGGCGATCGGAGCGATCAGTTAGAATTCTGCTTGGGCACGTTTCCTGGTGGAATGGGTTGATCGGCTCAGCGAACGCAAATTATAGGCAGTTTGATCAATCGGCAGACCGGTAGTTGGATTCATGTGCGGGCGTAGCTCAGTTGGTAGAGCACAACGTTGCCAACGTTGTTGTCGTGGGTTCGAATCCCATCGCCCGCTCTCACCGGTTTGCCATTTTTCATTTATTGGCTCACCGTTTGCAGCGTGTCCTGCAGAAAAAACTGACCGGCAACTGTTCTGTACAGCAGCATTGCTGCCCAGCAACACTCTCTGCATTGTTTGCTGAGAGTGGGTTTGCTGAGAGTGTTTTCTAGTCGTAAGAACAAAATAAAATTAGCGAAAACCGGAGCATTTCGGACATGGCCGCCACGGAAACCGAAACGGATGCAACACAGTTAGAGGATGCGAAGCAGCCTCTACAAATCGATGTCAAGGTGGATGTAACGTCAACCTGTGAACGCCATGTGGTCGTGACCATCGCGCGGGCTGAGGTGGAGCGTTACCGACGCGAGGCCTTTGACGATGTGGCTCCCAAAGCCGAATTACCTGGATTTCGTGCTGGTAAAGCACCGCGAAAACTAGTTGAGACGCGTTTCAAGGAGCAAGTCGCCGAGCAGGTGAAAAGCTCGTTGGTAATGGATAGCCTGCAATTGATCACCGAAGGCGATCATTTTTCTGCGATTAGCGAACCCGACTTTGATTACGAGGCAGTCGAGTTGCCCGCTGAGGGCGACTTCAAGTACGAGTTCAAGATCGAAGTTCGGCCCGATTTCGAGACTCCGAAATGGGAGGGCTTGTCTCTCGAGCGTCCAACTTGTTCGCTGACCGACAAGCACGTCGATGAGCACTTGTCGCGAACTCTAAAGCGATTCATGCCCGGCGAGGCTGTGGATGGTCCAGCCAGATTGGGTGATATGGTTACTTTGAATGCCACCTGTACTTTGGATGGCCGAGAAATCAACAGCTTTGAGGAAGAGACTGTTGCTATTGCCAAAACATTGAAGTTTGGTGACGCTGTTGTCGAGAACTTTGGCGAGTTGATCGTTGGTAAGGCGGAAGGCGAGAACTTTAGTGCGACCGTTACGATGTCGGAAGATGCCGCCGCCGTCGACCTGCGCGGTAAGCAAGTGGAAATTGATTTTCACATTCAGGAAGTAAAGCGAATTGAAGTCGACGAAATAAGTCCTGCAACGCTGGAGGACTTGGGCTTTGACGACACGACCGAGTTGCGTGATTTTGTGCGAACTGAGCTAGAGCGACAGTTCGAGTATCACCAGCAGCAAGCTTTGAGAAAGCAGATCGTTGATGAGCTAACCAAAGATGCCAACTGGGATATGCCCGAGTCGCTGGTCAGAAGGCAGACGAATCGCGAATTGCAACGCTTGGTGCTAGAATTGCAGCGCAGCGGTTTCAATCAACAACAGGTCAATAGCTATCTCAACGCATCGCGCATGAATGCCCGCGAAAATACCGTGCGCGCTCTACGGGAGCACTTCGTGCTTGAAAAGATTGCGGAAGATTTGAAGGTTGAGCCATCGGCTGAGGACTATGATAAAGAGATCCTGCTGATCGCAGAGCAGAATGATACTTCTCCCAGACGAATCCGCGCTCGGCTCGAGAAATCTGGTCAGATGGATGCAATTCGTAATCAAATCATCGAGCGACAAGTGATCAACAAGATTGTCGAGGCCGGCAAGATCACCGACAAAGAGGATTTAGGCTTCCTGAAGTCGGACGAAGGGTCGGCAGATATCGATTTTACGATCGCCGGTGACTATTCCGATATTCCCGAAGCCAAGCATGCCGACGTTGCAGAGACCCCCGGAGCACTCAAGTTGCCCGGCAAAGACAAAGAGAAATCGGCAGATTAGGTGTACAAGTTGGCAAGGTAAAAGTTGGCAAAATAACTGTCGAGCATTCTTGTCATTTCAAAAGCATAGAGACCGACTTGCGTGGTGGAAACGCAAGTCGGTTTTTCGTTTGTATCAAGTCGTCGAATGCTTCGTGATGGTGCAGAGATTCGTTGGCAAAGGGGTGTCACCGTAGGACTCATCGAGTTGTCATTGGACAATGGTCAAAATGATTCGGAGGAAGCGGCAAGATGTGGCGGATGAAGTGGTTTCCGTGTCGCCCTATTCTTCCCTGTTGTCGCAGTTTGTTAGCTGGTTTGGCTAGAAGTTGGCAGCGGGTTCGAATTGGAAAAAAACAGTTCGGGCACTTGTCAAAAAACGTTACCTAGCAAACATTGAAACTGAATTGCGATGTATATTCGTGACCACCGTTATGTAGCTGCCGTTGGAGCGACTTCGCCTTGGCGAAAGTGAGCCTAGCAGTCGCTCAGCAATCGCATTCACAGATTGCGACAAGAACAACTACCAAGGAGTGCAAGTTGAATTCTGCAAGCCCATTCGATCAGATAACCAATTCCTACGCTGCCCAGAGTTACCAGCGTCAGCGCCAGTTAACGCTCGGCGATTTGCTGCTCGAGAATAGAATTGTTTTCCTGCAAGGCGATATCCATACCGGAAACGCCAATGAAGTTGTAATGAAACTGCTGTATTTGCAGAGCGAACATCGCCGCAAAGACATCCACTTCTATATCAATAGCCCAGGCGGTGAAGTGATCGCTACGCTGGCGATTTACGACACGATGCAAATCTTATCGTGTCCTGTCGCAACCTATTGTGTTGGGCAGGCAGCTAGCGGTGCGGCTGTGTTGTTGGCTGGTGGCACTAAAGGGAAGCGATTTTGCTTGCCAAACAGTCGCGTTATGGTTCATCAGCCAGCTGGCGGTGTTTCGGGACAGATTTCGGACATCGAAATTCAAGCCAATGAGATCCTGCGATACAGGACTTTGTTGAATGATATTCTTGGTACTCACTGTGGAAAATCAGGCGACCAGGTCGCCAAAGATTCCGACCGCGATTTCTTCCTAACCGCTGCTGCGGCCAAAGAATATGGATTGGTTGATGAGATTCTCACCAAGCCGCCTGCAGACATTGGCGAAGAGGATAAAGCCTTCTAGGTTTGGTCGCTAGAGCTAGCGCACTTGAGATGCTGCCGAAAAAAAGATACCGTCATACCTCGTACATGGAATAACCAATATGCCAACTATCCCCTACGTTATTGAAAAGAGTGGTCGCGAAGAGCGCGTTTACGATGTGTATAGTCGGCTGCTGAAGGATCGCATTATTTTCTTGGGGTCGCAGGTCAATGACGAAGTTGCCAACGCGCTGGTGGCACAGATGTTGTTCTTGCAGTCCGATGATCCCAAGGCGGACATTCATCTGTACATTAACTCGCCAGGCGGGAGCGTCAGTGCCGGGTTGGCAATCTACGACACGATGCAATTTGTGTCTTGCGACGTTGCGACCTATTGTATAGGTCAAGCGGCTTCGATGGGGGCTGTGCTCCTGGCGGCCGGTGCCAAAGGCAAGCGGTTTGCGCTTCCCAATGCTCGCATCATGATCCACCAACCCCTGGCTGGCATGCAAGGAACGGCGGAGGAGATTATGATTCACGCAGAGGAATTCAAGCGAATCAAACGTAAGCTAAATGAAATTCTACTCAAGCATTCCGGGCAAACGCTGGAAGCAATTGAGCGGGATACCGATCGCGACCGGTTCATGTCCGCCGATCAGGCTGTCGAGTACGGGTTGATTGACAAAGCGATCGAATCCATGCCCCGCGTTGGCGACAAGCCTAGCGCCTAGCCTGTTGTCCTCCCAGCGTAGCTACCGCCGCCAGGCGGTAGGTTTTTCGTAGCCACCGTCGCCAGATTTTGAAGTTGCGCTATTTGAATACGGGGCAACGCCCAGTTCTTTTGCCTGGTCCCAGCCCATCGCCCGAAAATTCAAAAATTGCGCAACTTCTAGATCGCCAGACGGTAGATTGTCTTCCCGTACGACGGCTCCACCGCTTGGTAGCGGATGGCTACGAACACTCGAGGTGTCTCAAGTAGAGCTGCTCGTACTGGGCAAGCTGTTTATGCAGCTGGAAGTGACCTTCAATTCGGCTGCGGTTCGCTCGACCGATTTCGGTTTGTAGGTCCGCCGATTCTGCAATCGCGATGGTTTGCGCCGCGAATCTGTCCCAGTCTTGGGGAGGTACGACTTGAGCTGTGGCGGCGGACTCTGTGCCGATTAACTCGCGCACGCCATCGACGTCGAAGGCTACCACGGGTTTTCCCACAGACATCGCCTCCATAATTACGTTGGGCATGCCTTCATACTTCGTCGGCAAGATCAAGAGCTCCGCCTGCTGCATCCAACGAATGGCATTTGCTTGCCAGCCCACTAGATGAATTCGATCGCGATGGGGGCTGGTTGCGCTCAATTGAGCAAGTAGTTCCTGTTGCTCGCCATCACCCATGATCACCAAGCGATGTTGTGGAAGTTCCGCCAGCGTATGATTGGCATGTGAGCGGAGGAACTCGACGATGCCCTTCTGGTCGGTAATGCGACCCACATAGAGAAGGATGCGCGCGTTGTTTGGAACTCCTAGCGACTTCCAGTGGGGGTTGTCGATCTGCGTTGCTGCCGGCAGTTCAATTCCGTTGGGGATGGAGATCAATTTTTGTGCGGCGATGCCTTCGACGTGCTGACAATGGTTTGCCACGCTGGCGCTGACACAGACGAGTTTTTTCATGCGACGCGCTGACCAGCGCTGTAATAGTTGTCGCCAGCGTTCCGGTTGCGCGACGCGAGCCCCTCCAAAGAATTTGCAGTTGAGTTTGCGTGTGGCGATTGCTGCTGCAACGTTTCCGTGGAATAGAAAGGATTGGACGATATGTGGATCAAAGCTTTTTAGTTCGCGGCTTAGCCAGCGCGTAGCGATCCAGAAATCCCAAGCGCGGACGGCATTGCCGCTTTTCCAGCGAATGCCATGTTGGTCCAACTGCTGGGTGAGTAGGCTTTTTTCATTGGGGGGCGTGGGCCAGAGTTGCCATACGCAAACATCATGCCCTCGAGAGTGCAAAAAGCACGCCAAGTTGACGAAACATTTTTCTGCGCCGCCAGGAAGAAGTTCGGTAATCACTAAGGCGACGCGCATGGGGAGATCGCGAAATAGGGAATAGCAACAAGAGTCGTTTCGTATTTTACTGTGTTTGTTATCTTAGTTTGCACGGGACGTAGTTTTGTTATTGAAACGGAGTAGTTCATGCGAGAATTGGAAATCGATCACGATCGACTGGAACTCTATAATTTTCGCTTACCTCGCGAGTTGATTGCGCAACATCCGATGGAGCATCGCATTGATGCGAGGCTGATGTTGATCGATCGCAAGTCCCAAGAAATCTCTCATCACTATGTTCGCGATTTGCCGGATTTGATTGAGCCTAACGATGCGCTCGTTTTAAATAACTCAAAGGTCATACCGGCTCGCTTGGTTGGGTCACGAACCTCGACCAAGGGCAAGTGGGAAGGACTTTACTTGAACGAGCACGCTAGCGGTATTTGGGAGATCCTTAGCAAGACGCGAGGCCATCTAACGGTGGGGGAAACCATTACCTTGCGCGATACCGACGGGCGGGACATCCCGGCTCTTACCGTTGTAGCGCGGCTGGACGGTGGGCATTTGGCTGTGCGGCCGATTGGAGAATACACGAAGGAAGAATTTTTCGTGCGTTTCGGCCGAGTCCCGTTGCCACCATACATTCGCGAGGGGCAAATGGTCGACAGCGATGTCGAAACCTATCAGACCGTCTACGCAAAGCACCCAGGGGCGGTAGCTGCGCCTACTGCCGGTTTGCACTTCACGACCGACTTGATTCGGCATTTGCAGAAGCGTGGCGTCTTAACGGCTGCGGTAACTCTGCATGTTGGGCTTGGAACCTTTCGCCCCGTTGTTGCCGAGCGTTTAGCGGATCATAAGATGCACAAAGAGTATGGTGAGATGCTGGAATCATCGGCAGAAAAACTGCGTCATTGTCGGGAGCAGGGTGGACGCATTATTGCGGTGGGAACAACTTCCGTTCGAGTGCTGGAATCTGCGGCCCAGGAAATGGGGCAGGCCTTAGTGTCATGGCAGGGAGAAACCGACATCTTCATCAAGCCACCCTACGAATTCTTAGCCGTGGATTGTTTGATGACCAATTTTCATTTGCCAAAGAGTACACTACTGGTTTTGGTTTCCGCGTTTGCGGGTCGGGAGTTGATTTTGCGAGCCTACCAGGAAGCAATTGATCAACGGTATCGTTTTTACAGTTACGGTGATTGCATGCTGATCGTGTAAGTTCAGCCAACGTAAATACGGAGTCGAATTTGTCTGTAGAAGAACATGTATTGGTTGTCCCCGAAAGCCGCCTCGAATTGCTTGGGGCGTTCAGTGGTTTTCGTCCGTTCTGTCCGGATGCCTTCGAAGCACTGTTGAACCCGGAATTTATGGAGTTTCGCCCGCGCAGTCTGGTTGAAGAGGATCCCACTTTCAAGCAGCTTATTCCCTACGCGATTTTGCATGCGGACATTGAGGGGGTGGCTAGTCTCTTTCAGTACACGCGTGGTAAGGGGCAGGGGGAAAAGCGGTTGCACGCGAAGCGTAGTATCGGCATTGGCGGGCATATCTCCCGCGAGGACGCATCTGGCGATGACCTTTACCGCTCGGGCATGCTCCGCGAGCTGTCTGAGGAAATCGTTTTGGAATGTGAGTATGAAGAGAGACTGGTTGGTTTCATCTACGACGATACTTCGCCAGTCGGACGCGTGCACCTGGGCGTAGTGCATCTCCTAAAATTGGCCACGCCGGCCGCGCGAGCTCGCGAAGAAGATCTTGTAGACAGTGGTTTCGAAGCGATCGCAGCGCTGCGGCAAAATGCAGATGGGTTTGAAACCTGGTCCCAGCTCTGCCTTACTCACCTGTTTTAAAACTTGGCTTTGTCGGTTAGCGAGCTCGTCTAAGGTCCAAGCCTTGATCTATTTTGATAACCACGCAACGACGCCGCTGGATCCTACTGCTTTAGACGCAATGCTGCCGCTATTGCAGGAGTTTTTTGCTAATGCAGGGAGTGTGACGCATGAGGCTGGAAGGCATGTTGCGGAAATAGTTGAACGATCGATCGCGTCTATCGCGACTGCAATTGGTGCAGCGTACGATGAAGTTGTTATTACCAGTGGGGCTACGGAAAGCAATAATCTCGCGTTGTTAGGTACCTGTTTGCACCCTCGGCAGCAGCGCCGCAAAATCGTTTCGGTAGTCACGGAACATAAGGCAGTTCTGGATCCTTTACTTCGGCTGCAACAGCTTGGATTTGAAATTTGTCTTGCTCCCGTGGTCCAGCACCCGCAGGTTGATGCGGGAAGAGTCGATATGGATGCGATTGCGGCGTTGATCGATGCCGAGACGGCGCTGGTCAGCGTGATGTTGGCCAATAATGAGATAGGCGTTATACAGCCGATCGCTCAAATTGCAGAGTTGTGTCGTGGCGTAGGTTGCCTGTTGCATACCGATGCGACTCAAGCAGTCGGGCGCATGAAAGTTGACGTCGACGCGCTCGATGTGGATTTGCTCAGTTTCTCCGCGCACAAGTGCTATGGTCCAAAAGGCGTAGGGGCGTTATTTGTGCGTCGCCGCGAACGTCGGGTAAAGCTACAATCACAAATTGTTGGCGGAGGTCAGCAACATAACTTTCGTTCTGGTACGCTCAATACGGCGGGAATTGTCGGTATGGAAGCGGCGATTTCTGCTTGTTCAAAAAATATGACGAGCGATCAGTCGCGAATTCTGGCGATGCGCAATCGCTTGTATGACTCGCTCAACCAAAAAATCGTTGGACTGCAACTCAATGGCCCCGCATTGGAGTACGGCGAGCCCAACCACCGCTTGGCAGGAAATCTAAATTGTTGTTTCTATCCATTCGAAGGGCAGAGTCTGATGCTGGCAACGCCCCAGTTGGCCGTCAGCAGCGGCAGTGCGTGTACGAGCGCCAATCCGAGTCCCAGCCACGTACTGCAGGCCGTTGGGCGATCGGAAGAAGAGTCGCGCAGTAGCCTGCGATTTGGCATTGGCCGCTTTAATTCCGAAGACCAAGTCGACCGCGCCGCCGAGCTACTGGCAGATGCCGTCGCGCGACTACAATCGTTCCGCTAGCTACCAGAATTTTGCAGCAAATAACCCCCATGAGAAAATCGACCAATGCCTCTTAAAGCCTCTGTGTGCATCGATGCCGTACTTGCGAAAACGCCGATTGAAACCGCATTGCAGATAGTGGCGAAAGCGGGTTACCGGGCGTTCGAGTTTTGGATGTGGTGGGAGAAGGACCTAGACGAAATTATCAATTTTCGGGATCGTTATGGATTGCAAATAGCGGCCTGCTGCACCAAGTTCGTGAGCTTGGTCGATCCCGCCACGCGCCAGGATTACCTAGATGGTTTGTCCGAATCGTTGGCAGCAGCACGAAAACTTCAATGTCCTGTGCTCATATCTCAAGTTGGCGATTTTCGGCTCGGGGTTGCGAGGCAAGAGCAGCACGATTGTCTCGTCGAGGGACTGCGCGAAGCGGCAAAAATGCTGGATGGTAGCGGAGTGGTATTGGCGATTGAGCCATTGAACGAGTTGGTTGACCACGCCGGGTACTACCTGATTCGCAGTCAGGAAGCCTTCGAAATCATCGACAAAGTTTCCAGTCCACACGTCAAAGTAACCTACGACATTTATCATCAACAGATCAGCGAGGGGCACCTGATTGCAAACATTCGGGCCAACATCGATAAGATTGCGCATTTCCATGCAGCGGGAAATCCCGGGCGACACGAACTGAACCGTGGCGAAATCCATTACCCGGCCATCTTCGATAGCATTCGCCAGACTGATTACGAAGGCTATGTTGGGCTGGAATACTGGCCGGTCGAAGACCGAGAACAAGGATTGGCAGAAGTAGCGCGATGGTTTGCACCCTGAATAGTTTTCCGACGGTGCCACAAGCCTCGAGCTAAGAACCGGATAAAGTTTCGGTGATCGGATATTCGCCTGCGCCAATCGGTATGTCTAAAGAAGTGCGCGATGGAAATACAAACACGTAAGTCACAGAGGTAGTCCAATCTGGCGCTGACCAATTAATCGCGGCGAGTTTGGTTGCGAAAAGTGCTTTCGAATATCTTGTCAGCGTTTCCGGCTTCGAAACCATCGCGCCGATGGCAGCGCTGGATTTGGTCCGGCGGAATCATCGCGAATTCAGGCAGCACACGTCGCTCGGCGAATTCCACATAGGAGCCAGCAATTGCATGTTGCTCGAGGCCTCCCTGTCCGTCATCGAATTCCGCATCAACCAATTGTGCCACGGATGAGCTTTGAATCAGCAGTCCATCGGGGCTTATTTTTGCTTTGCCACCAGAGTCGTTGAGTTTAACGCCTATGCCTTCCAAAAACTGGTTGAAGCTCTCGACTGTATTATGAGGCGGCGGTAAGTTGTGAACGCTGATTGTGAAGTGATTGAGGTAGTATCGATTGTAGATTACCCAAGCCGCATATTCACTCTCCTCGATCAATACTTGGTAATCATGCCAAGTCGGGCGACGCCAAAGCCCACGATGGAGAAATTCATCGACTTGTTGCCCTGAATTCAGATCGATGGAATCGACGGGGTCGCTGTGTACTTCGTCGGTGTACGAACGAATGATCCGCTGAGCGTTGCGGCTCAAATCGTTGACCCGCAGTTCACTAATGAAAATTCGTGGATAGTGGTCTTCCGGCGGAGAGTACCAAAATGCGTCTAACTTTTTGGCTTCAAAATAGTATGGCTCGCGCTTCGTATATCCACAGTGCAAGAATATTTTCTCGAACGACTTAATCCCCAGCTGGGCTACGCCCATTGTGCGAAAGGCAATGTGATCGTTCTCAATATCCGACTCTGATTCAATGAGTTGTTGACGTTTCAGTGCATCGAAAACACGTTGGACATCTGGAACTCTAGCTTGATACCGGCGCATTAAGCCAGCCAGAATGAGATCCAAAGTCTCCAGTCGGGAGGTCATGATTTAGCCTATTTTGTAGTTTAAGTCGTCAGAAAGATTGCGAGCCAGGGTTAGGATCGCCGAACGCCGAGCCAATCGGAGGTCGGTGGAACTGTCGCAATATTCTACGACGCGTACCGCGACGCATGTTCACGCAGTTGCCAACGCTAGCAAATCTGCCCAAAGTTAATTGCTCTGGACATGTTGTGGAAAATTCAGGACTGTACTTTGGCAAAGACGGCACTGGAGACTTGCTCTGGAGTCTTTCCTTTTTTGCATTATCCTTCCAGCCTCACCGACCAGTTCCTCGGCAAAATGCCCCAACTTTACCTACGCCAAACCCTAAACTGTTTATTGCGATGGCAGGCCAGTGCGGTGGTCTTGGTCTGTTGCTTGTGGGGCTGCGGGTCGACTAAGAGCTATGTGGCCACGGAGCAGCTATTATTGAGCGACGCTGTGGATGCAACGGTGGCCAAGTTAGATTTCAGTCCGCTGGCAGGTAAGTTGGTGTATTTGGATACCACCTACTTGAAGACGCAGAAGAACGGCACGCTGGTTGACTCGGACTATGTGATCAGTTCTCTTCGCCAACAGTTGGTCGCCGCAGGCGTTCAGTTGGTGGATACCCGCGACGACTGTGAACTAATCGCGGAAGCTCGGCTGGGGGCTTTGGGATTGGATGGCCATAGTGTGACCTACGGAATTCCGGCGAACAGCGCACTTTCGGCAGCCTCATCGGCAATCGCCAGCGTTCCAGTCATGCCGGTAATTCCCGAGCTTTCTTTTGGTAGGCATGAAGCAAAAAGTGGTGCCGCAAAAATAGCGGTCTTTGCCTACGATCGTGAAACGCATACGCCGTATTGGCAGTCGGGAATTGCGCGGGCAGCAAGCGACTCCAGAGATTCCTGGCTGTTGGGGATTGGTCCCTGGCAACGGGGGACGATCTACGATCGAACGCGTTTTGCGGGGACCGCAGTGGCGGGCGGTGATCTGTTGGATTCCAGCGATCGAGATATCCGCGCTAGCGCGGCCTTTAAGGCCTATCGACGCAGTCGCTTGTACGATGCGGCCAAGTCGAAGCACGCCCAGTCTCCAAGTACGGAAGACAATGCCGTGACGACGGCAAGTAGCCAACAGCCCGTCGCAGAACCTCCCCAATAGCCCTGTGTAATGCAGGCAATTGCTCACTTGGCAGAACCAGTATTTGGGGTTTCAGGAATTTGGCGCGATGGTCGATATCATACGAAGATGCGAAGTATTTCCTAACGACAACTCGTAATTCGTAAGACGACATTGGTTGGATGACAGTCGAATCAGTAGAAGTTGAACGTCCGGATCGTTGGGATCACCCCTTGTCAACGACCATGTCGCGCGAGGATGTAGCTTGGTTAATGCGGCAGTCGCCGTTCTCGCTTATGAACGGCGAACGCTTTGCTCGCAATACACCCTTGGCGGATGTGCTCAGTAATGACACACGATTGCTCCACTTGAGTCCGGGGGACGTGATCTTTCGGGAAGGGCAATACGGTGGCACCGCCTATTTGGTTATTTCTGGCACCGTACGCATCTTTCTAACCCAGCTTCTCAAGCAGGAAGAAGGATCAAATCGCACTCGCGAACGCAGCGGCTGGCTCGATTTGCTAGCTAAGACATGGCGTGGCGCCAAGCGTTCGATGGCGGGGCGCCCCAACACTCGCCGGCACAATCGCGCGAAACCATCGGCCAAACAGCAGCAACACGCGGAACCCACCATCGGCTACCGAGGTGAAGGGGCGGACACTCGCATTTTCTTGCAGGATGTCCCTCGAGTATTAGCGGAGTATGCAACGAGTTCTGTGGAGGTGGGAGAGCTTTTTGGGGAAATGGCCGCGGTAACGCGTTCTCCTCGCGAATTTACTGCCGTCGCCGAAACGGAGTGTCTCGTTCTGGAAATTCGTTGGCAGGGATTGAAACTACTCAAGCAGGATCCAGCATTTCGCGACCTGCTGGACGAGCGCTACCGCAGCGAAGTTTTGCGTACCCATTTGCGCGAGACGGCTTTATTTCGCTTTATACCCGAGGAGAGACTAGAGCCAATTGTAGCGGCCACCAAACTCGAATCCTTTGGGAACTTAGAGTGGTATGCCGAGTATCGGAAACGAATGAATCAGAGTCCCGGCAAACGCATCGAAGCGGAGCCCATGGTGGCTGAGGAGGCAAGCTATGCAACTGGTTTATGGATAATACGCGGAGGATTCGCAAGACTAAGCCGCCGACAGGGCGCCGGTCACCGCACGCTTTCCTACCTGGGCAAAGGTCAGATTTTTGGACTACGCGAACTTGTTCACAATAGTCAACACTCGAACTCCCCTCCCCTGCCCTACCAAGAATCATTGCGGGCTATTGGCTACGTCGATGCACTTTGTATTCCCAAACAAGTTGTGTGCGAGCACATCCTGCCCTTTATCCGCAAAGCCGATTTGCCGTCTCCGATCGAATCACCTCGATATCAATTCGGGCAACCTGTGATCGATGCTCCGTTAGATATTGCCGAGCACAATGTAGAGACTGGACTGCTTGAGTTTCTGGTCGATCAGCGGCTGATGAATGGTCAGCAAACGATGGTCATTGATACCGAGCGTTGCACACGTTGCGACGACTGCGTACGTGCGTGCGCGAGTACCCACGGCGGCACACCCGTATTTGTACGGGAGGGACCTCAGTATGGTCCCTGGATGTTTGCCCACGCGTGTATGCATTGCGAAGATCCCGTTTGCATGATCGGTTGTCCGACGGGAGCCATTCATCGCGATCATGACTCCGGTTTGGTGCAAATAAATAGCCAAACGTGCATCGGTTGTAAAACATGTGCCGAGAGTTGCCCCTATAGCAATATTCGCATGGTGGTTGCTAACGACGAACGCGGTCGAGCGAAGGTGGATCAAACCAACGGTTTACCCATCCTGCAAGCATCCAAATGCGACTTGTGCAAAGGGAGTAACAGCAAACCCGCTTGCCAGTCGGCTTGCCCGCACGATGCTCTGGTTCGCGTAGACCTCAGTAACTTTGGGCAATTGACGCAGTGGCTCGAGCGAAAGGCAAGCTAAGTGAATACGCGCACGCGCCGAACGGTAGGAATGACAATTACACTGTTGGCCGTCGGGTTGACAGCCCAAGCGGTTCAGTGGACTCACAATCGCTTGGGTGACGAGTCCACCTTGACGGGCTGGACGCTGTTGGCATCAACTGCGGGTTTGTATTTGTTATCGGTCCGCAAGCAGTTTGTTACTGCGCGGCTGGGACGCGTCTCGGCATGGCTGCAGGTCCATGTCTACATGGGTACGTTTGCCAGCATCCTGTTTCTGATGCACATCGGCTGGCCGGTGCGCGGCATTTTCGAGACACTATTGGCGGTTTGTTTTACGATCGTGGCGTTTAGTGGAATCGTGCTGGGAGTCATGAGTCGCAGAACGCCCAAACGATTGCTGGCGATACCCGTAGATCGGCGACTCGAGCAGATACCCGCTGATCGCGCAACAGTTGCGCGGGAGGCGCATGAAACTGCGTTGGCGTCGGCGCAGTTTGGAGAGGGAGCAACGCTGGCTGAGTACTACAAGCAAAGCCTACTCCCGTTTTTCCAATCGCCACGAGGCGTGTTGTATTTAATGGTACCAAACGGAATTTTGCGACGAAAACTGCTGCGAGAGTTGGGCGACTTGGAACGTTACTTAGCAGACCGGGGCAATAGCAGTCGGACGGCATTGGCCGCGATGGTTACTACCAAAGATGATTTGGATTATCAGTATGCGCTGCAAGCTCGTCTGCGCTTGCTGTTCACATTCCATCTCTCGTTGACTTGGGCCCTGGCTATCATGATCGGGGTGCATGTCGTGCTGGTCTATCGTTTCCAAGGAACACTATAGTGAGCCAGTGTTCTGCCAATGATGTGACCGCACCACGCCCCAATCCCAGCGCAAAATGGGTTTGCGGTTATCAACGCGCTGGTCTGGCATGCGGTGAGGGGCCTGATGCTGATGGCGTCTGCTGTCAAATGAAGGGTGAGCGGAAAAAGGCGGTTGACCACGAGTCCTGTGAAGCCAATTGTAGTGGTAGGCACTCCTGCGAGCTGACAGGATTCCGGCGGCAACCGCAGCTGCCATCGCATAGCGAACTTGGGCCGTGTATACCACAGCGGGCCGCTTGGTTTTCACGGCATGTCATCATGGTAAATTTGGCACTTCTCACTGCTGGAGGTCTGCTACTGTGCATGTCCTTGCCGCATCGCGAAGCTATCTTCGTACCGGGTGGTCTATCCTCAAAACATGCTCAAATACTGGGGAACCTGCTCGTTTCGGAGCGTTGTAGTCTATGCCATCCGAATTCACATGCAGATGTTTCATCGATGGTCCTGCAAGATGATTTGTGCATGAAATGTCACACATCGCATATGCCCGACGCGGCGATACGCAGTCCGCATGATCTGACTACAACCCAGCTTGTGTCGCTTGCAAATCCAGCCCAAGCAGCCAGTGGTGAAGCTGAGCTTAGCCGCATGAAATCCACTCAGTGTGCGATGTGTCATATCGAACATCATGGTAATGGATTTGATCTGACTGCAATGACCGATGCGAGCTGTCAGGCATGCCATCAACATCAGTTCAATAGCTTGGCCGCAGGCCATCCACAGTTTGACAACTTTCCGTATCGCACTCAACGAAAGATAGCCTTTGATCACAGCGCACACGAAGGTAAGCATTTTGGAACAAAAAATGAAAAGTTCGAGTGCGGGCGATGTCACGTCGACCATTTACAAAAGGGTGCGTTGGGCTCCGTTTTCCGATCGGTCGGATTCGAAAAAGCCTGCGCCAGCTGTCACAACGACTCGATCAAGTCCACGACAATCAACGGCTGGGCATTGATTCAGTTGCCCAGCATCGCGCCTGCCGATGCCCAAGCCGATTCTCAGCGTTTGAACGAATGGCCCGCCTCAGCTCAGTTTGGGTATGAAGGCGAGATCTCCGTGGCACTACGTTTCCTGTTGGCCGCCGACCCTGAGGTGCACGAAGCTCTAAGTCGATTGCCGGCGAGCGGAAAAATCCAAGACCTGGCAGGCGGCGAAGAAGAACGCGCGCAAGTGGCTCGCGCGTTAGCCCGAGGAGTGCGCCGGCTGATTGCCGATGTTGCCCTGGATGGTCAGTTGGCCTGGAAGCGTCGGTTGAAGGACATCGGCCAGGCAAGTTTGGGCCGCGATTTGAATCCTCACGAGCTGCAATTGATCGATCTTATGAGCAATGGTTTGCCGCCAGATTTATTTCGGCAAATGGAGCTCCGTTGGTTTGGAAATCAGCACGGCATAGCCAGTACTGTTGCGCTGCCTGTTCGCTTGGTAAGCCAATTGCAGGATCAATCTCTATTGGCAGGCGATAGCCTCCTTGATGCGAGCAGTGCCACTCAAGACGATCTCGTGCTCGGCGACGATGATTCTCTGTTAAACGATGTAAGCGATGCCACGTCCGCAGATGTGTCTAAGGCAGATAGCGTAAGGTTCACTAACATTAAAGGTTCCGAACATGTGGCAGATGGAGGATGGTACTTGGATCAAGAGCTACTGGCATTGAGATATATGCCACGGGGGCATGCCGACGGGACGCTCGCAGCCTGGGCCGAGTTCAGTACTCTGGTCGACCATGCTGCGCGATTAGGGCAGGCGACGATTGCAAAACGCGGATTGCAGCATGCGGATGGAGTGCCAGGAGCTTGCACTGAGTGTCATGTGCTAGCTCCGCAGCGCGCTGAGGCACTCGACGATTTCTCGAATTGGTCCAGCGCCAAGCGTCCAACGTTGGTTCGCCTGTTCACCAAGTTCGATCACACGCCGCATTTGACGTTACCTTCGCTCAGTGACTGTCGACACTGTCACGTGGCCAACTCACAAAGTGTTCTTAGTCTTGGGCAGATCCATGCCGAGCATGCAAGTTCGGTTGGCGACCGGCAGCTTGAGCAGGCCGCAGTCTGTGAGTTCTTGGAAGCGGAATTCAGCATGATGCGACTTGAGCAGTGCTCTACCTGCCATCGAGCGGGAGGTGCCAAGGACGCCTGCACGCAGTGCCATAACTACCACGTTGGCACGCAGGGGTTGGAGTGGTCCAAGTAGGTGTATTCTAGAATGCCCAGGGCTGCGAGAGCCAGCCCTGCCAGGTCCAGCCCGGCGGCTTGACGAGCGGAAGAGCTGTCCACCAGGGAAGCGTTGCCACATCGACCGCTGGGACGGATGCAACCGTTTGTTCTGGTGTCGGTTCTGGGAATGCCCAACCATTGATCGGCTTGGGGATCTCGTGAGCGGCGTTATAGTTGCGGTGCCGCTGGTCGAGCCAATACAGAGTTTCTCCAGGGAGACGCAGGGAGAATGGTCCCGTGGCCTTTTGCAATTGTTCTTTGGCGGCGGGGAAATCCTCGCGGGCCGCGTAGGCAACGGCAAGATTGTGCTGCGCGGCAGCATTGAATGGGAAGAATTTGGCCGCGTTGGTCCATCGTTTCTCGGCAAGTTCCCATTGTCCCTTCTTGGCCGCCGAAACTCCGCGACGAACGAAGAAAGAGCCGGGTTGCAGCCACGGTGATGCCAATCGAACTTCGTCTTTGACAACATAGGGACAGACCGATTTCCACGTTTCGCGAGCGGTCGCTGCAATCAATAATTGGGTTTGATCTGGTTCTATGATTTCGAGATCCGGATATTGCTGTGCGGCGGTTTTCGTGCCTAGATTCAACGACGCGGTGCCCACCGTCCGCGAAGACTCGACATCGATGACTCTCCAAGCCAGGATGATGTTTTCGTGCTTGGCATCTTTTTGTTTAGGCTTGCGAAAGAAGGCTTGGTTCCAATCCGTTTTTTCAAAGTCGGGTTTCGCTTGCTCTTCGTCCGAGCTGAGATCGATCGTGGAACTTAAGATTTCGCCTTGCAGCAGGAATTTTGCGCCCGTAACGCGGGCGGCTTGAATCGAGAGGATGTCGCTGGTAAGTGGGGCGGTTGAAGCGAAGCGGACGGCAGAACTCTCGAGTAGTTGCTCAGGTGTGAATACGGCGATATCCGCTCTGGCCTGCGGACG
>JBGSTP010000188.1:0-17618 GCA_041736515.1 Pirellulaceae bacterium | reverse complement strand
AAATCTCTCAATCGGCTGGTAATCAAAAACGGAACACTGCATCAGCTGCAGATTGGTTGATTTGTTGGTCAAGAACATTCCCACCAAATCAACGCCTGTGATTCTTACCGATCCACCGCCGATTTCTTCGCTCGCTATCGCTGCCTGAATCAGAGCCTTACCGCTTCCACAACACAGATCGAGCCAGCGAACGGTGCTCTGCCTCGCCAATCGTCCTTGCAACCATTCCAGCGGATCAAATCCCACTTCCACTCCGTAACCATTGGAACCACGAAGATCCCTCTCACGATTCATGGTGCAATTGGCAACGACTGGCGAGTCTTCAAGCTCATCGGCGCTCAACAGTCGTTTGATGTTCATTGACTACTTCTTGTATTGGACAACGACGATTCTACCAGAGTATTCCTCCATGCCGAGCTGATCCATCATTAGCCTCTCAACCTCCGCCATCGTGACACCTCCTGTACCTGCGCCGATTAGCGGAAAGGCGACAGAGGCGAACGAGTGATCTCTGGCAATTCGAATTGCATTTCGACAAGACTCACGAATCGAATATTCTGACGCTCGCCACCACATGCTGATTCCCGCTACATGGATGATTCCCTTAAACGGCAGCCGACCAGCGTTGGTCAAGACCGCTCCGCCAAGCGGAATCGGACCACACTTGGCAACCTCACGAAATGGCTGATAACCAGCCCGCTTTTTGATCGCTCCAGAGACGCCTTGCGGTAGCAACAGCCACCATGGAATGATGTTGCGATTCCAAGCGTTGACGATTACCTCAACATCCTGATTCAGCAAATCGCCGGTGACTAATTCTACAGCTGCCATGAGTCGAGCGATTTATCAAGGTTGTATCGGGAACTGAATGAACGAGACAGGAACAGCGTCAGTTAGCCAAACGCCATTGGCCGACAGGTAGAAAGCATGACCAGATTCGTACATCGCGTCTGAGTGGATGGTCAAAATTGCAGGCTTACCGCGCCGAGCACCGACCTTCTTGGCGGTTTCGATGTCCGCAGATAAATGCACATGATTGCGAGAGCGTTTCAACAGACCTTGCTCGCGGATGCTATCCAAGAACGCATCAACCGTCCCATGATAAAGCACGTTCGGAGGTATAACCGTTTCAAGATTGAGTTCCACATCACGCACAGAATGTCCTTGGTTAGCTCGAATCTTCAATCCATCTTCGCTGAGAGTGAACCGCTTCTTCTCACACGACGCAACGACCTCATGAAGCAGCTCAAGCGTCAGGTGCTTTCCTCGACGATTGGCATTCTCAATTAACTCGTCGATTGGCAACCACCCCTCGGGATCAAGCTGCATGCCCACAACTTCTGGCTGATGGCGGAGCACGAGGCTAAGAAATTTGCTGGTTGAGGTCAGGATTTTGTTTGAATTATTCACTGTTGTTCGAAGCTTGGTATCGTTTCCAGATTTCATCCAGAGCTACTGCGGCTGGCAGAGCCAAGCGATAGTCAACAACATGCGAAACGCTCGTCACGCTGGGATTAATCTCGACGGTGACCTTGCCAGCCGACTTGGCCATATAAATTGGAGCTTGAATATAAGGGAACACGCTCGTGGTTCCGACACTGAACACGATATCGAACCCCTTCTCGAGTTCAGCTTGCAGAATCTGAATACCGGGATCGTCGATCAATTCCCCAAACAGCACGACATCAGGTCGCACCAGAGCTCCACAGTCTGGGCACTTCGGTGGAATCTCCAGCGTATCGAACTCCTCCAGCGACACATGGTACTTGCACTTGGTACAGGACAGTGAATGCATGTTGCCGTGGGCTTCAATCAGGTTTTTCGAGCCCGCAGATCGATGAAAACCATCCACATTCTGAGTCAGCGTCCACACACGGGGGAGACGCTGTTCCATTTCAGCGATCACCTCATGGGCACGATTGTGGCAAGCTCCCTGAACGGCCAAACCGATCTGCGCCAAATACTTCCAAGTCAAGGCTGGATTCTCCGCCAGCATCGAGGCCGACAGCGCCTCCTCAATCGCCACCCCATCTTCGGTCGTATCCACGTTGTACAGTCCACCGATCCCGCGATACGTTGGAATGCCCGACTCCGCCGAAACGCCTGCCCCGGTAATGAACAACAAGCTCTGAGATTGTCGCAGTATGCGCACCAACGCGTCAATGGTCGAATTCTCAGACGCTGCAATCATCGTGTCACCCACAGGCCACCTCACACAACTTGCGAATTGCCGGATTGGAGTGCCGGAAGCTTACGATCTTCACCTCCAAATCAAAGCTGGAGTATATCCGCAGTGCACGTAGGATCGCATCCAGGATCCACACTGGCTCGTTTCCAAACGCACCGCCGCCAAGCAGCGTTAGGTACACCGACTTATTACCCGTCTTCGCCGCGTTCACCACGGCAGCTGCCAAAGTTGCTTCGTATGCCGCTTCCAAAATTAAGCGTGCAAACCGCTCCCACATTTTCGCCGGCAAGCCACTGTAGGCCACCGGTAGCGCCGAACAATACGCCTGTGTCACCAAGTGCTGGCAGCCGTTCAACGTGACTTGTGTATCCCACTGCACGCCGATCTGCAGCTTCGCCCGCAACGCATCCAGCTCCGGCTTCGCCATCTTCGCCAACGCCGAGTCCACATGTTCAAGTCCCGCCAACGAGGGTAGGGCGTAACCGTTGACCATCTTCCACAGTCGTTCGTCAGTATTTCCCAGGTGCTGACCAATGCCCGCCAAGCAGTCGACTTGCTTGCTCGCCGTCTGACCGATCTGTCGATCGACGTCAACAAAATAGTTGCGATAGATCGTCCCAGCCCCGCAAGCAATCGCGCACGCTGGCCCTTGCGTCGGATCACTCTCGTAGATCCCAATGCCACGCTCCGGCGTTACGCTTGGTGAAATCATCTCCAGCAAATTAAATTGCGAAGCTACCTGGAATAACGCACCCGCGTTTGCTGGATCCCCATGCAATGCCTTCGCATTGCCGACCAACTCAGCGACTTGCAATACGCGATCAGATTGGCCAACAGCAGCAACGCGTTCGCGCAGTTCCTGAAGCGACAAAATCTCCAGCCAGCCGCATTCGTACGACTCGCCATTCACTTGCGAAGTCAGTCGACTCGACTGTACCGAGACATGCCGTCGCACTTCATCCGGCGAACTCTCGGCGAACCCAGTCAGTTTGGTAAACCAATCGTCACTTACTGCCAGTCGAGACCGAAGCGTAGTTGGCTTTTTCTGATCGGGCGTCTTGCCGGTGCTATTGATTGAGTCGAGCACGAACTTTCGTTGCTTTTCGTTCTCGGGTGCCTCGCGCCAAGACCGTTCCGTGTCGGCTTGTCGTAGATCCTGAAGAACGTCAAACACGTTCTCTCGAGTCGCGTAGCCATGACGCAATAACCAACAACAGACAACCGTCCCCGTGCGGCCGATGCCTCCGAAGCAATGTACATACACGGGCTTACCATCTTTGAGCGATTTATCGATAGCAGCCAGAATTTCAACCATGTGCTCCTGCGAAGTAATATCACGATCGACGATTGGAAATCTCAAGCAGGCAACGCTCTCGCCAGCCTTCATCGCAATTTCTTGGAGCACATCTGCATAGGGAACAAACGCCTTACCCTCGTTATTCGTTTCATCTTCCTCCATCAAATTGACGAACGTCCGCATCCCAGCGTCAAACAGGCCCGACAAACGCGCTTCGTGATCCGCCGGATCAGGCCGTCCCGCATAAGCTCCCGCCAAAAATACACCATCAAGAACCCAGTATGTCCTTGGTAGCGGAGGAGGCGAATTGGCTGTCCAAGAATTGAACACAACGTGTCCTCAGATTAGCTGGATGTCAACAATAGTAATTGAGTGATCGGACAAGGGCTTTTTGCAGATGATTGGACTTTTTCGATACTCAACGATTGGTGGCGTAGATGACTCAATGCTGCTACGACTAACACAAATATGGTCAATCGCTGGAGCCGCATCCGATGGAGGTTCAGTTGACTTAGTAAGGCAACGTAGATCGTGCCTTTCAAGGACAGCATTGAGGGCATGTGCGCCATCAATTGACCCATAATATTGTTGGTAGGGGAGCGATTGATTAAAGTCGCCAGCAACTACGAAAGCACAGCCATCGGCATCGGAAACTTTTTTCCAGTCGACTTCTTGAGCGCGTAGTGCTTCACAATAGCCTTTCTTACCTCTGAACAAACTATCACTTGCCCATGGTAGAACGGTTCCAACGACGACTATATCTCGTTGTCCAGTAATCTGAACCCGTCCGCGTGCCATCCGATCTCGTTGTACGGTAGGTTCTAGAGATTGAACATTAAAACTCGCCCGAGCCCAGATCGATACCCAACATCTGTCAGGCGAATCCGCCAAATCTTGGGCCTCACTGGATTGAGCTACTAGACTAAATTCATCTCCGGGTCCGAAATTGAACCATGCTTCCGTTAATATCCAAATGTCAGCATCTACCTCCCGCATTGTTTGCCGAAATGCACTTTCACGCTCTGGCGTCTTTGGATTAATGGATTCCAAGTTCCATGTAGCAATTTTCACGGTACCTCCGCGGCTTTCAGAGATCATCTTGTAGAGACTTAAATTTGAATGCCAATTCCATGTTGGCTGCGTTGGGAAACGATTCTGACAACATTTTGAGCGACCGTCGCGGGAGTCTTGCAGCGATTCGATTTCCAGCTAAAGCCATTCTATGCTAAGCAATTTACACATATCCGCGAAGCGAGATCTTAAATCTCTTCGAAGTAGTCGGAATCGACTTTCTTGACGATAAACGTTTGATCGTGCGATACGCCGATATCGTATTCGATCATGAGCTCTCCGAGTCGCTCGCCATCTATCAAGACAACTTTCTGAGCGACTGCTTGAGCGTACTCGACAGCAGTATCACGGAAGGCGCTGGTAGTGATGAACACACCCTTCGTCGCTTGCTTACCTGCCAACGCACCCACGAATGCTTGGATCTCCTTGCGTCCCACGTTATCCTTCCAACGCTTGGCCTGCACGTAAATCACATCCAAGCCAAGTCGATCTTCGTTGATGATGCCATCGATGCCTTCATCGTTCGACGCTTGCGTAACCCTTGCCGCTTCGCTTCGTGAGCCGCCGCATCCCATTGCGAAAAGTAGATCAATTACCAACTGTTCGAACTTGTAGGGATCCATACTGCGAACTTGAGTCAACAGATCATCCGCCAGCTGTCGATTCAATTCACTCGAAAGAGTCGACATCTGTTCCATGGGAGTCAACCCTGGTTCGACTACTACCGGACTAACACCACCACCTCCGCCATCGATATTCTTACCCTTCGAACGCCAAGCTTTATGCTCAGCGAATTGGTCCAAATCCTTGAGCGACAGAGAGGCAGGTTTTGTAGTCAGCAGTTGCAGTCCACGATCCGTGATTTTCATCACACCTCGACCGCAGTATTCAATCAGAGCAGCGTGCTTCAAGTGCGTTCTTGCCCAGCCGACTCGGTTTGCAAGTCGCCGCTGGTTCCCACTCGGGAGCATCAACTCTCGATCTTCTTTCGACACTCCCATACGATCTGCAACGGTTTCTGTAATCGTTTGAATATGCTGTTCGCTACCATCTGAGAGGACCTGTAGAAAAGGCACGAACATTGCTGAAAAGTCAGGAACGGCCATTTGGTGCATTCAGTTGAATGGAGGGAGTTTGATCCTGGCACGCAGACACATGTCCGCGATACGAAGTTCTACGCAACCGAATCCACTAAACTGAACCGCCCATCAGCGGACAAGTTGAAAATGGCCTTCGAGGTCTGTTGCGACGCAGTTGTGCTCACGGAGTGCCGGCGGAGCTGACTACGTAGAACGCTCAGTGGACTCTTGGCTTTGAATTCATACAGACCGCGTGCCGTGATTAGTTCGTAGATCTCATCAGCCGACATTGGTTTCTTGTGTTCTGCCAATATTTCAGCCGCGATTTCGTGGATCGCTTTCTTCATTGTGTTCCTCGTTCTACGTAGGTCACGATGTAGGGATGCTACTCTTGCTATGTCTCTAGTTGGCAATCTCAAGTGCAGTGCCAACTAGATCAGCAACGGATCGTATCCTATTTGGAGTTGCCAAGTACCCAAGTCCGCGGTGTAAGTGTAACCGAAATTGGCGATTCACTGCGGCGTCGTCTTTAGTGTCAACTCCATCGACGACACATCGTTCTTTCAGGAGGGCGAAATAAACCTCGTGATACTCGCCACCAAAAACGTGCCATGTCATCTCTACGTTGCTGTCTGCAGGTATGTCCACGGGCGACGGAGGAGTCTCCTCAGCTAACGATACGCAGAAGGCCCATCGGCAGAGGATATTCCAATTCGAATCGAGTTGGCTCCCGTCTGCAAAGGCGGATACGTCGATCCTTACGACGTAATTCGACGAGTCCGAGATGACACACTGTTGGTGTCCGTGATGCACGCTAACAATGAGACGGGAATCATTCAGCCTGTCAAAGAAATCGGCTATGCGCTCCAAAATAGTCCCGCGTATTTTCACATCGATGCTGCTCAAGCGTTTGGAAAAGAAGTAGAGTTGGCCGAGATTGCTTTTGACTTGCTTTCATCCAGCAGTCACAAAATCTATGGGCCTCAAGGAATCGGGGCTCTTTGCGTAAAACGCCGGGGGAATACCAGAATTCCTATCTCCCCAATGATGCATGGAGGAGGGCAGGAACGCGGGCTTCGTCCGGGCACCGTACCAGTAGCACTTGCCGTTGGGTTTGGTGAAGCCTCCAAGCTCGGGAAAGTCGAACATCAAGATCGAGCTGAGGCTTCACGAACTGCCAAAGACACATTTTTAATTGAACTCAAACAGATTGAGCATGTGGTCAACGGAGACTCATCAAACTGTCAGGATCATGTTGTAAACATTAGGTTTCCTGGTGTGGATAGCGAAGCCTTGATGATGGCGCTGCGAGAGTTACTTGCGTTCTCAAACGGCTCGGCTTGCACCAGCGAATCTTACGCTGCAAGCCATGTCTTATTGGCAATGGGATTAAGCGAAGATGAAGCCAATGAATCAGTAAGGTTTTCGTGGGGAAACGCCGTGAAATCGATTCCGTGTAGCCAGCTTATCGCGACAGCTAAACACATGAACCTCAATTGTTAAGCTCGGAAGATCGTTCTTGCTAGTTGCTCTTATGTATCAACTTGTTCACCCGACTCTCCGACCACGCAACGAGTCGATCTTCTAAATTTGGTGACAACCAATTTTGCCGTTTCAGTCCAGCACTTAAGATTCGCAATCGGTCAAGTACGAGCGGATGGAAGGGCGTAAAAAATCGGCGTCTATCAGAAACGGCAATGCCAATCTTCATGATGTCCCGAACTGAACTATCGAGACTCTTTCCAAGCTCAATCCCTTGGAGGGACTTCTGGTACTCCGCAATGTAGGCGCCCGTCAGATCAATCAACTCTGAACCCCAAGACGACAAACTTGGAATCGTAGCCTTCGATTTGAAGTAAGTGTTTAGATTGGTCCATGCCTCGAACAGCCCAGGAGCCGTTTCGCGTATCTTCCCCACAGGTAGAGAGCTTCCGTCATCCCCAAAACAAAGCAGCTTGTCTTCGACAAATTGCTGCTCAATATCCAGCATCTTGCAGCGTCCTGCGACAACATTCGTCTCTTTGTTGTCAATAACTACTCGCTGCTTATCTCGAAGAAATGTACCGTTATAGTTGTCGTCAAAGAGACGATTGAATCGGCCTTCGTCCATAAGTAGAGGCAACGTCAGTGACTGTTGGCTCATTTCCCCTTCGACACTAAAGCGAAGCGTATGGCCCGCATTGTCGACGCAAAATGTCACTATGTCGGACTCTTCATACAACTTCTCATAATCGACGGTTCCAAATTGAAGACGCGATACAGTTTCGTCGTTGTCAGCGAGCTGCCGGCGAGATGAGATATCAGGGTTGATTAGCAGTTCGCGTTCGTCCGTTTGCAAAAGAATGATGCTCTTGCTGGGGTCTTCGTGCGTGTTTACGAGAAATGCATTTTCGAACCCGTTGACATAGAACTGCCCTTCATTAAGTAGCAGAATACTAAATTCCAGTCGCTCTGACGTCTGACTACGATCAAGCCGTATTCGAAATACTTGAGGCGATTCGGAAGCAGGCATAGAGAATACGATTCGCCGCCGATTCCGAGTCTTCTTGACTTCAATCTTTGCAGCAGCGGCGACCGTTTTGTTGTGCTCAATTCTTATATTCGGAAGCTCAAGGTCATCGCCTCGGAACTCAATTGTCAGGTCAACGAAATCAACTTCTGGCTTTGCTACCAAAATTAGGCTTTTACGCAATTTGCCAGCTGAAGTTTCAGATTTGTTTCGTGGCCCAACGATTGAACAGAATTCTGATTCCAATCCAATGAACTCAAGTTGGGTACTTTCTTGAGCTGCCATTTCGTTCTTGATAACCTGAAAATCCAGTTCAGGCCACTTCACTTCACTCGATTCCGCAAAATGCTTCTTCTCGAACTGTTCACTAATGCCCAGTCGCTCAGCAATCTCATCTGGAAAGTGATACGTTACCCTATCGAAATCTTCATGTAGCCGCCGATTCTCCTCTAGTCGCTTTCTGATCTGCAGGGGCCTGTCCATGTCCGCCAGGCCACTGTCGTTAAACAGACCGAGTGGCTTTAGATCAAGCATTCCTCCTTGCACGATGGAATTGAATATTTGGCGAAACCCGAAGACACTTCCGCCTTCGTCTGCAATGACTGTGTCCTGCCATTGTAGGAGGCACTCGTATACTTTTTGGGACTTACCGCAAGACTCTGAAAGCTTTACCAATGACTTGCAAATCGACTTTGTTGACCAAGGTCCGTCTACTGACGCGAGATCAATGGCGCTGTTAACCAGTGTATCCAGAAGGCTGTTATGTATGACTAACAACGCACTCCCTTCGAAGACGTCGGACTGCTCGGCAACACGATCTCGCAACATCGAAATATAGCTCTCGTTGAAGCCATCGCTTGATTCGGTTGAGTCGGAATGCGAGACGCAAATTAGCCGTAGTTCGGCCACTTCCACAAATGCGATTTCCGTTCCGTGAACGTTGATGACTCCACTAGCAGCATTGCGGAAATGCGTAATGATCCGATTAGTATTTCCACTGTCCGAGGATCGAAACTGGTATCTTTGGCCAGGTGCGATTCGACTCGTGAGCCATTGCAAAAGTTGGCTGGCAAGGAAGGCGTCAAATTGTGTTTCGGACATAAACCGCGTCTCCACTATCGCTCATGCGGTCGACGTTTCCGACTCGCTCGTAAAAAGTGATCAATGCTTGTTGCGAATTCTTGTCAAACCAAAATCCGCGCGACCGAAATTCCGCAAGCAACTCTTGGAAGCGAAGGGATTTGCGATCACCGATACTCAGATTCGTCAGAAGAAGTACGAAATCCTGATTTACAACGAATACCTTTCCGGCACGACCTCTAGCCTGAATGAAGTTTTTTGCAACCTCTTTGTCGAAAACTTCCATGTACTGCATTTGAACTCGAAAACGTCCTGTCCCTTCGGCGAATTGCTTGATGCCATACCCCACAACCTGATGCATCGCCTCAATGGCACTTGTAGGAGCCTGCGGAAACGCAGGCAATGCTCGCTTCTTTCGAAAGACTTCTGCAAAGTCAGACAGCGCCGCTAGCGCGGTTTGCTGATCTTGCTCGGACGCGTTCCGCAGTGCATTGGCAAATGCCCAAAGTGGTGCTTTGGGGAATTTGACGTCATTATTAAAGTGCTCCAACATACTTAGAATTGGAAACACTTCTGCCATCGGACGGGCGACTGATTGGTAACCAAAGTTCACAAGATTACTGCGCTCACTACTTGCCTTTTCTGTGTCGAGAATAAAGTAGAGTGGCCTGCTTTCTGGAGGTCCTCCGTCTGTCCAATTACGTATATTTAGGCCGAGCTGTGTGCAGTAGATAAACGTGTAGAGCTCAATGCAGCTCGACAACTGCTCAAGGAAGTAATCAGGGTGCCTACTTAAAAACTCGACGTCGCGATAGAAGCTCTCGGCAACAAAGGGAAGGTAACATTCATCAGACTCTTCATCACCTCCTTCTTGCAGGTTGTTGTTTAGGATGTCTAGGAAAATCTTCTCAATGAAATTTGTCCCACTGTCAAATTTAATCTGAGATGACCGGCCGCGACAGAACCCAAAGAACAAGCTGATAAGATGTTTGGTTGATGCGTTTCCTTTTCCTTGCGATCGTGTCAGCATGAACTCCGGCGCAGTTTTCGCAATTGTTCCGTGAGTAAAGTACATTGCCTCAATATCACCGAGTACGGAGTCGTCGCTGAGTTTTTCTTTCAAGTGCTTTAGGCATTCGGCCTTGTACTTATCGAATGTGTAGTTGCGTTTGATCTCTCGTCCCATCAGGCACGACAAGACACTACATCCAACAGCGTCGAAATCAAACTCTTTCGCACCCTTGCGATAGGGAAGAAACGAATTGATCTTGTTCGTGCCAATATCCTGACTAGGCAGATTAGTGATTTGAGCGATGAGAGGGTGCATGGTTAGTTCACCACCAGAATTTCATCTTCACGCTTGTCGTTAATCAGTTCCAACTCAATGCTTCCTTTTTGAACATATAGAACATCAGTTTGTCGGACGATTCGGCGAACTTCTTCTACAAGCTCCTCCAGCTTTACTACAGTTGTTTTGTCATGAGTATTGGGGCGGTAGCCGTGATTTATCTTGCGAGCCAACTCGAGAAAATTCACTGAGATTGGAATGGGACCAATGCTGAAATCGTCGCCAATCTTTAGGAAGACATCGAAGCTCCGTAATTGGCTCGGTTCCACAACAGCAAGTTTACTTAGCTCCGGTTGCATCGTTGAGGTTGCGCTTAGGGCGTATCCATTTGGCTTTCCTAGGAGGAATCGATCCCGGCGAAGTTCGGGGGCAAAACGATTGGCAAAACTAGTCACAGCGGGAATGAGCGTGTCGTTGTAGAATTTGCGAATCTTAGCTTTTGTCTCTTTGTCACTCCCATCGTAGTCACGATGAAGCTGCCACACAGAACGGAATTCATCAAACAAGTGCCGTTGCAAATCTAAACGAAACCTTTGATGATAGTTGTTGCTGAGCTCTGCATCTTGCATAAGGTAAAACAGCCGAACCCAAGATCGGGGTTCTTTAAGCTCAATTCCAAATTGATCCGTTATGTCTTGCTTAAAGACTTCGAAATCAGACTCGAAAATCCCAAGCGATGCTTTCACTTGAAAGAGGTCGAGGGACTTTGACCTCGCATTGCACGGATCGAGCATCCTCAATGAGTCGAAAAGCTCCGAACCTTGGCCACAGAACAGGTTGTCAAACAGCGACCCCTTACCAACGATGATTTGGTAAAGGAAATCAAGCACGGTTCGGGCGGTTAGGAATTGGTCAAACTTCAAATGGGCGTAGAACAATAGAGTGCAAATACGCTTTTGTACCTCCGGTACACAGAGTAGTGCATAATTCCTGTGGATGTCTGTGCTGTTCGGTGCTTGTTTCCATTGCTTGTAGATAGGGTTCTCGTCGTTGTCATCGCAAATTCGCTCGATGATCTGCCCAATGAAAGGGGCTTCAATTACGAAGCCTTTCAATTCGAATTTTGGATATCGCTCGAAGTTAATGAAGACATGTTCAGCATTAGATGAAGCTGTTCCCGCCAGGAAATTTTTGATGGAGTCGCGGATGTCGGCGTGAATTTGTCCGCCATCTACAGCAAAGTTCCCAAGCATCCCGATGTTAATGCCAACGACAAGCGGTCTTTTCGATGCCTTGTATTCCGAGAACTTATCGTTGAGAGTCTGAATTGCGTCTTTCCCAGGGTCGAAACTGTGGGTTGCGTCGAGATGAAAATCGAAGTCTGGAGCAAACTTCTTGTGAACACGTCGGAAAATCTCGGACTTACCGTCGCCGCTCGATCCGCATAGGAAGATGATTCGCTGCGATGCGGTTTCTTGGAGCGCCGACAACAGGGCTTTCTCCACGGGTGTCTTCACGTAAAGGTAATTCTTCAGCTCATCCGCGCTCAAACTCGATGAGTTAAGCGTGGTAACCGCTTGAGCGGATCCCTTTGAGAGCATTTCAATCGTTTTCTTGAGCGTCACGACACCGTTCCTGTGGATTCCTCATATGTCGGCGGACTGCCGGAAGAAGTGCTAAAATCTGGCAAGTATTCTCGTTGATCCAAAGCCCCCCCACAAGGCTGTCAGATCAACTCGGTCAGGCAAAATCCGACTGGGAAGCTGCTGGAACGCTGAATAATCCCGAGATTCGCCACAGTTTTTGAACCAGCACTTGACAACCAAACTTAAAACCATGGACCAGATACAGTTAGAACACAACCTCGAGCCAGAGAAGTTCATGTGGCTATGGATGAAGTACGTAACTGGTATGAATGACCAGTACCACTGCACCAGCTGCCTTCGCGGCAAGTACGGTAGGTTACTGAGCAAACACAACCTCTCATTGAAGTCAACTCCGTCCCTAAACCTGGACGAGCAGCCTAGTGGCTCGTATGCCTTCATCTACATCTGCGGCGTGATCAAGAAGGGCTATCCGCGATCAAACTATGAGCACAATCTGCATGCCGTCATTAAGCCCACTGCTGGCAAGACGGATAGCTTTTCGTTCGAGAACTGGGAACTGAACGTGACCAACGGGATTTTCGATTCGATTCTGAGCGAAGGCGATCTGCCAGAGCGCTATCGCGACTTGCCGCCACAATTCACGACTTGCAGAATTTTTCGCTGGGCGGTTTGCTCTGGATTGGAAAATAAAAAGTAGCAATGACGAGCGGAAGTCAGAGCAGACTCTGCTTACTTGCTTTGGGAGGACAATCGTGAGCGATGATGCAGACGATGAAACCGTGGAGCCGCCCATCGAAGTCCTTCGTCATCGAGCTGCGATCCGCAGGTCGGAACCGTCACTGCCGCTGAAGTGCTTGATTCGTGACAACCTGCTGCACTCTGAAACTTCCTTCTTCGACTATGGTTGTGGCTATGGAGATGATCTGGATCAAGCTGCCAGGTTGGGCTTCGAGGCAAGTGGCTGGGATCCGGCTTATCGGCCTGACGAGGAACGCCGCGAAGCTGATGTGGTCAACCTTGGTTATGTGATCAATGTGATCGAGGATCAGGCCGAAAGGGAAGAGACACTTCGAGCTGCTTGGGAGCTTGCGAGTAAAGTGTTGGCTGTGGCGGCGCGGATAGCTGTCGATGGGAGCGGCGACGGCGATTATGAATTTGGGGATGGAGTCATCACACGAATTCAGACGTTCCAAAAATACTTCACTCAGACCGAACTTCGCTTGTACATCGAACAGACGCTCGGAATTGAAGCGGTGCCTGCGGCTCCAGGCGTTTTTTATATCTTTAAGGATAATGGGCTTCGAGAGTCTTTCTCGGCGTCGAAATACCGACGCCGCACTGTTGCTCCACGACGCCGAGTGGCAGAGATTGAGTTTGATCGCCATCGCGAGTTACTAGAGTCCTTGATTCAAGTCGCTTCGGAGCTCGGCCGCCTGCCGTTCCATGACGAGTTCGGTCGGACGGATGATGTACTGGTGGCTTTCGGGACGATGAAGCGAGCGTTCAAGTTGATTCGGAAAGTCACTGGGGCTGATCCCTGGGACACGCTCCGTCAGAGTCGAATTGACGACTTGCGAGTGTACCTGGCGCTGGCACGCTTTCCGAAACGTCCAACGCTGTCGCAAATGCCGTTGAGCATGCAGCGCGATATCAAGGAGTTTTTCGGCGGCTACAAGGCTGCCTGTGAATCAGCCGACCAGCTGCTATTTGAAGCTGGAGAGACCGAGATGATCGATGCCGCCTGCCAGCGCGCAACAATCGGCCGACTGACCTCCAACGCCCTCTACCTCCATCGCTCGGCGGTACCCTCGCTCGAACCAGTCTTACGAGTGTTCGAAGGATGCGCGCGGGCATACCTGGGCGACGTAGATGACGCCAACGTCGTGAAACTCCATCGCTTCTCAGGCAAGATTTCCTATCTTGCGGTACCAAAATTCGAGCAGATCCCGCATCCGCCGGTTCGGCGTACTATCAAGCTATCGCTGCAAAGTTTGTTCTTGCAGTGCATTGATCACACGGAAAATAAGAACCCACTCTTGCTCGACCAAAAAGAGAAAATGATCGAAGCCGATCATCCTTGGCGAGAGCGCTTCGCCAAGTTCACTGTCCATGAGGCGCAGCACGGACTGCTGGAAGACTTGGAGGATATGCAGTTGGCGCTTGGCTGGCATACGCGTTTGAAGGACGCCGGTTTGATGATACGTGGCTATCGCCTACTTTATCGCGATGGCGTCGCTAGAAGGCGGCTACCACCGAAGCATTTATTCACCAGCGAGGTAGAGGCGATCAAGCCAGATGATGAACGTAGCGTTGAGAACGATGCAGAAGACACTGACGTCCACGACTTGCCCGCTAACGAAGCGATTGATTCAGACGTAGAGGACGCGTCGGATTCCAATTCCGAACGCCCCGCTGAGCTGCCGACTCGGTCGCGCCGCTACGGAGTGGGCAAAGAGATAGGTTATGCAGTCTACGTGCATCGACAGTACGAGGACTTGTTAGGCGCTACAGTGGAATGGGCCAAGCGACACCTGCCGGAACACTACGATTACACCGTCGTCAAACTCAACCAGCGAAACGACTCTGTTTCCTTCATTCACTGTCCCAACTTTGACACGGAACACGAACCGGCTATTGCAGCTATCATTGTCGTCAGTGCGGATGGGACGGCGCAACGTCGTACGACACCCAGCGATCCCTACATCTATCATCACAAGTGGCTATTCGTTGCCGATGACTATGACGGTTTCGACGTTGCCGAAAGTATCGCCCGTTCGCAGCGATGGATTGCGTTAAGCAGTGTCGACCGATCGCGCATTGGCCGCAAGAGTTTTTGGGAGGAGAATGTTGTGCCACGTCTGACCGAAACAAATCACGTGCCAACTTCAAGCGAAACACAACCAGCTCAGGAAGAGCAGCAATCCAAGTGGGTCCGCAGCGCCGAAGCCCGAAAAGCTCTAAAGCTATCAACCTGCGACCTCGCCCACAAACGCGAAGCTGGGGAGATTGAGTCGAAAAAAGTTGGCAATGCTTACTTGTACAAGTTGCCATCGGAAGACTTCGAGGTACCTTGACAGAACACCGAAATCTATTGCGGAGACGCTCTTGTAAAGTCGCTATTTCAAATGCAAGTCAATTCTCTAGCCAGCGGAGCTCTTGGATGTCAAATACCAGAATATTTCGCGGTCATTGGTGCAGCGAACTAACTCGACTGACGCAAAGTATTACATCGCCACTTGGCAATGTAACTGATTTAGTGAGAGTCTGCGTCGATGTAACACTCTCGATTGCTGCAACATTGAGCTAGTGGATGTTGTACTTTCCGGCAGCTCAGGAATTGTTGGATCCGACATGGTCTTGAATGTAGCTGACGAGAAATCAGTCGAAGGCAGGTACTTAGACGAAGTCTGTCCGAAGTCGCAATTGGTTGCCGAATTGCGACGGGAACTAAAGACCCTCGCTCTTACCTCCGTAGGTCAATTTAGGAACAACCAGAAGTTCCGGTTTGGAGGAGGAAGAAAACAGACTGTTTGACTTGAGTCATTCCCTTTAGCTATTGGACGAACACATTGCGGGACATGGCCAATTTCCTACACAGTTGTGTTATGGGTTTCTGTCCGTTCGCGAGATTAAAGTAATGGCTTGTATAACAGTCTCTTGGAAAACGATCTTGCTAAACACCTTGGCAATTTTGGAGGTTCGGCAGGATTACGATGCTCGAATTTCGGTTGAAACTGCAGGTGTGATTTGAGTCGCAATAGGTGTGTAAAGATCGATGCTGGTTTCATCGGTTTCAAGCGAAATGATCAAGGAATACTTCGCGTCTTTCTCGAAGCAATTGAGTGTCGGGCGATCTTTCCACCAACCAGAAACTGGATGGACAGCGATGATGCCCGATGCGGCCAGCTCTGCTGCCGTACCGGTCCATAAGTCTGAGTGAATCGAACCCCTATTCCTATACCGCGGACCTATCAGCCACGATCTCTCGTCAGGACCTGCCGCGTAGGATTCCTGATCCTCATCCCAAGCAGCTCTCGTCAGCCGCATCAGCAGTTGCTGCTCCGTTTCGGTTGGTCTCTTGAGTTCAAATCTAAGCCCATGCGATCGATATCGATGCTTGTATTTCCAGCCGCGTCTGCCAGGGCTCGGCTCAATGAAATAGGAGAGCGTGACTCGCATGCGTACTTCCAATCCGCCGAGTTGTTCGAGCACGTCTTTGGGCCAAGGGAGTCGATGAAGCCGCATGTCCTTTCCTTTAATGCTGCTTCCGCCACTTTCCTGCTGGAATCTGCCGAACGGTTGAATGGCATCTTCAATAATCAAAGTTGCGTTGTTGCGAGCGCTCCAAAGCGCTATTCCCAATTGTGGCACACCATAGCCATACACTCTTAGTCGATTCTGACGTTCACGTACTGGAAATTCTTCCAGCATAGCCGGCGTCCATCGAGCCGAATGAACCATCAAGGCTCGAACGGACTCTGGCGACAAGTGCGGGTAAGTCGCCCACAGCTTTGCAGCCATCCCCGCGGCTTGTGCCGTAGCCGCGCTCGTTTCTCCAGTAGTTGTAAGAAGAGCTCCCGTTGGCGATGTCCGAGTTGTTAGCAGCGCTAAGTCATCGATATAATCAGCACGCCCATTTGCGGGATCGATCGCCAAGTTCCCACCTTCGAAGACGATATCTGGTTTATTCGGCCAAGAATGATCACTCCAAATCATGGATGTACGACTCGAAGGAGATAGTCGTCCAGATTCGGCAACGAGCTGCCAATACCGATAGTCAGGTGACTTGATGGTTACCTTCTCTGTATGTGCGCCGACGGTAATCGCATTCCAAGCTTGAGCAGGATCTTCAACGCTCTCGGTGTGCACATTATTTGGATACTCGTGCCGATTCGACAGTGCGGTGTTTCCGGCAGCAACGAATAGCAATCTCGAGGGCCTCCCTTCATCACACGCACCGGAACAAATCTGATCGAGAGCCGCCGACCAGGACGTTGGACTTCCTAGGTCGCGGCTGTCGGAAGTTACTGTTAAGGCAAAGGCTCGCTGCGTACGATCTGGAGCCTGGATTTCGATTCTTGCGACTGCTTGTACCGTGACATCTCCATATAGCTCGGGAGGATGCTTTCCATGGTCAGGCAGAATCTTCACTGATTCGAGTCGATGCTGGAGTTTGAGTCCGGAAGTTGAGTTGCGCAATTCCGTTAGGCAGCCATACAACGCCACACCAGCCATATTCGTGCCATGCTGCTGGGGATGCCCATCCGATGTGGTCCAACTGGGGTCAACTGCCAAGCAATGCTCTTCCTCTAACGCCAAACTGAGTAGAGGGTGGCCTCGATTAACTCCTGTATCTAGGTGACACACGAATGGCACTTAGTTAACGTTTCAGTCGTTGCTGGATTTCTTGTTTCGCAATGTGTCTCGGCTGGGTGAGTAGGTCGTAAGCTCCGTCGCGTCTCTTCCGCTGCCGGGGTTCGAATCGATCGGGCCGGTTCG
>JBGSTP010000303.1:0-18112 GCA_041736515.1 Pirellulaceae bacterium | reverse complement strand
GACCCATTTCTCCATCATCGTTGGACCATCCTGGTCTAAATTTTTCCTGAATCTGCATTGCCAGCAAAAGCCAAACCTTGACTTAGCCGATCGCGAACTGCGAGACTAGAGCATTATATATTTGTGTGTAACAACAAACCCACACGGTAATGACGCAATAAACATAACCTGCGCTCGATTGGCATCCGGCAGCTACTGGTTTCGTCAAAGTACCGTCAAGAGTACCCTCGGATTGTCCCTGAATGCCGCCGATGTACTGGTTGGAAGTATTAAAGAACTCTATCGAGTAGTAAATGTCGCTTTCTGCGTCAGTTTCCCAAGTGACTAACGCACCGGCGGCAAGGCTATCACCGGCCTCATAATAAGTGCCTTGCTGGCCATTTACAGTCGAGACTACACTCCCGATGTTAACTGCATCATCGCTCTTGGCTAGGCTACACGCTAAAGACAGAGCAACGAGCAACGAGCAATCATTTGAATGGTCCTCCAATTGAAAGAACAGTCGCAAACAACGCTGTAATTCAAGTAGATTTCTAGCGACCCAGAAGTGAGATTAAATATAACGGTATAGAGACCGTTGTCAAGAAAAATAATCAGTTCACTCGATCCGGGGTGATTGCATCACAGCAACGTCGTGAAAAAATTGGCGACCATTTCTAACATAGCTAATCAGCTTGGCAGTCACGATGCCTGCTGAATTTGGCTGATGACCTCCGCAATACGTTCCATTTCGGTGCGCTCCGCCAGCAGTTTGGTTTGCGTAAACCACACAGCTTCCTCGCAGAGTTGGTCATTCACTGGACAATTATTTCGAGTAAGCCAATTGGCCATCGTTTCCTTGCCGTAAATTCGTTCGTAATGAGGATTGGTCGCCAGTGCCTGCACGTGCGCAGAGCGATTCAGACTCGTATAGCCACTACTAGCCGAGACGCTGGATCGCGCCAGTGCTTTCAAAAAGTCAGCTCGCGTCATGCCGCCAAATCTCTCTTTGTCGTAACGGAACATATAGAGATGCCAGGCGCTGCGAGTGCATCCGCTCGACAGTTTCGCGGGGGCGATGCCTGGAATTTTTTCGAGCATCGATGTTAGATAAGCCGCGTTGGCGTCTCGCAATTGAGCTTGTTGCTCCAATCTCACGAACTGAGCCAAAAGCAATGCGGCCTGAAACTCGGTCATTCGATAATTCGCGCCACGACCTACGCTGGTGATTCCTTTGCCACCGCCTGGCGTATGAAAGGAAATGCAACGCTGGGCAAAATCGTCGTCGTTGGTAAGTACGGCACCACCCTCGCCGCAGGTCAAATTCTTGCTGGCTTGAAAACTGAAGCAACCCGCCAATCCGTGGGTACCCACGGGCTGCCCGCGCCAAGCTGCTAACGGTGCTTGGCAAGCATCTTCAATCATCGATATGCCACGCTGCGAGGAGATGTTTTTCAATTGATCTAAATCAGCTACAGAGCCGCCGATGTGGACAGGCAGTAGTAACTTAGTGTTCGCGGATATTGCGGCATCGACCTTTGTCGCATCGATCTGAAAGCTGGCAGCATCGCTATCGACAAAAACGGGCAGAGCATAACTGTTAGTGATCGCATTGAATGTTGCAACAAAAGTGTAGGGAGGCAGGATTACCTCATCACCCGGTCCGATTCCCATGGCACCGATGGTGGTCAATAAAGCAGTCGTCCCCGACGAGGTCGCCAAGCAGTGCTTGGCTTTCATCGCGGCCCCGAACTTTGCTTCGAACTCAAGCAGTTTGCGAGCGCCGCTGGTGCGTCCCCATTTGCCCGAGTTGAGGATGTCCAGCAAGCCTTCCGCTTCATGGTCGTCCCAAACGGGCCAATCCACATTGGATTTGTCGCTGGTCAATCGCCGACTTGCCTGCTCGTTGGTACCGGCAGGAACTGCTACTTGCGCAGCCACGGCCTGTTGACCGCTGCTACCCAAGTAGGCCGCGGCGGCTGCGGCACCAACAATGAGATCGCGCCGCAGCAAATGTGATGACGGACGATTAGATGCCATGCCATGAGCTCCTTTATGGAAACTTCTGTTCTGCGGGCCGAAGAATGGTCCAGCGTCTTTACGAAGTGCTGTCCTACTGAACTACATCAGTTTAAGGAACTTGGCCGCGTTTCGCCACGCTATGTCTTCGTACTCAGCGGGAGAAAGCGATTCTAGGTTAGACAACTTGATCAGCGATGGCGCGACATAATCAAACGGCATGTGGGAGCCGAATGCGATCGCTTCGACGCCCAGCGTGTCAATTAGCTTGAAGACATCTTTATTTAACAACACGTGCAAGCGTGCAAAATCGATCAAGCAGCGTCCGCGCAGACCAGCATCGCGCAGTTTCTGGCCATCCAGCCCACTCCAATTACTTAAAACAACCCTTAAGTCCGGATGGGATCTGGCTAGGTCCAATAAATGCTTCAGCTCTAGATCCTCAGCCATATCCCAATGATGACGCTGCCGTCGATCTTCGAAGCGTTGAGTCAAAACCAACGGCAGATCGTGTTGCACAATGCTCTCGACCACCATCCCTGCAAGCTCATCCGACAAACTATAGCCGTGATGCGAGGGAACAAGAGTGACAGCCTTCATGCCCCAATGTTGTACAGCATGTTCCAAATCCGTCTGCCAACCGACATAGGAAGGATTCACGGTCGCCACACAAATCAATCGATCGCTATGGGGCTGAGTTTCAGCAAACAGTTCTTCATTACCCCGCTGAGCGTCTCGATAGAAAACTGAATGGAGCGAAGAGACAAGAGCGCGATCGATCGCACTCCGATCCATCAACTCCAACAACTGACTGGCACTGCGGGCTTGCATCTGTCGAAACGGGTAGTGCCCCAAGTAAGCGTTGATATCAATAATCATTTTCGAGACCGATATTGAAATAGCCTGTGAGCGTTGCGCCAGAAAATATCCTCGCGCTGTTCCTCGTTGATGCGAGCAGCCAACAGCTTGCCAACACAGCCCTCCATGGTTTGGTCTGTTGCAAACAATACTCTCTCGTGGCCAAGTTCCCGAACACACATTTCGATCGTATCGTTTTCCTGTACGCTACCGCTGGTATCCACGAATACGTTTGGGCAATCGCGAAGACCTTTGATGGCCCACTCCCAATCTCCGCCGCCGTTGATATGCCCTAAAATCAATAGCAGCTCAGGATATCTCCACGACAACTGACAAAAATCAAGGGAATCCGAAGTCTTCGGCTGGGCCGCGCGCGATTTGGCATCGGTCAGATGTGCCGAGTGTCCAAGCAGCGGAATCCGTAGCTCAATACACTTCTCTGCAATTGGAAAAACAACTGGGTCCGAGTACTTGAATTGATTGTAGAGCTTGACGCCAATCATTCCCTGTTCAACACAACGCTCCAGTTCGTCGAGCGCAGCCCGTCCATTGCCGGGCTGCAGGAAGCAAAAACCTGAGATCTTCTGCGGGTAACGTTTCATGGCAGCCAAGACTGCGTCATTGGCCTCGCGAACTTCGGTGATCTCGGCCATGGCTCCGCCGGTGATGGGCCGCGAACAGCAAACTTTTTCAATGCCCAGCTGCTCAGCAGCTTCTACAAGACTCTCAACGCGAGACCAGCTGGCGTCTGGACGATGTAACGGATCAAACACATGATTGTGAACATCAATTTTTCTGAGACGACGCCAGTCAGTCGGTAAGCCGACTGATCGTTTCGTCAAGCCTTCTGTCGTCGGCTGCTCCGCCAGTGCCAATGTACTCAGCCACCGCTGAGTAGATACCAGACAGCCGCCAACGCCGGTTAACTTCAGTAACGCACGTCGACTGGGTTGCATACGCTGGTTCCCAAAATAGACACCTATTCAATTCAGACTCCGCCGCCTATGGCGCTGGAATTCGACCTACGGCCGGCTATCGGCGCTAGTCGACCATTCTAGGCTAACTTGGCCACTGTGTGTTCTAGCTGGAAACGACGCTAGCTGCAGTTGCCTCGCGGATGCATCGTACTTTAGACTTGCTCCTTCCACTACGACCAATTTCAGCGTTGCCCCTTCCTCGATGACATCGCGAATTGTAAACGGGTAACTCCAAGAATCTGCTGTTTGCAATAGAATGACGCTCCCTTTATCGGGCGGAACGTGACTATCCCTGTCGACCACCAAAGATCCATTTTCAATGCGGCGAAGAACAGCATGCTCGCGTGTTCCCTTGATTTCAGTCGAACCAAGGATCCAGCGGCTGTTTCCCAATGCGTAAACATTTTCAATCAGCGACTCCCGCTGTATGAGGCAGCCAAACTTGCCTTGAAAAGTTGCTGCTGGCGCATTTTGCGTGAGCGGCAGAACCACCTCTTTCTCAGCTCCGAATACGAACCACTCAATCCGGTCTTTCAACTCGACTCGCAGTATCAATCCACCACCGGGGTCGGGCACTCGCGACAAATTGCGGACAACTGGTTCACCGCTGAACGGCTCGATCAATGACACAAACTGACTGCGGCCCCGCTGCGCGTGGTGGCGGGCAATTAGAAAAGGCCGATGATGCTTGTCAAGTTCAGCATCGTTTTCACCAGCCTGCCGAATAGATGGGTTTTCGCCCAGGATGAGCTCGCTATCGGATTCGGGAAGCACGATCACTCTTACTCCCGCAGGCTGACTGGACGCCTCTTTCGCGAGCAGAAAGCTAACGGGGATTGCGTTACCAGCGATCAACTTAGCTGTACGCAATCGCCTCAAAAACCCGTAGGCATAAAACGGTTGTGCAATGCGTCCCGCTTCGCCTTCATTCTTAGTTGGTTCCCATTGAGCCCTACTTGGCAATAGGTTATCGCGATCGACCATGGCCAGACTTGTCTCGACAGTGGATAATCCGTCGGCGTAACCATGTATGAAGTAGTCGTGCGTTCGCCCCCCCTGAACCTGAAACACATCCAGCGCAAATCGCTGCCCAGCTCCCGCGTCGACGACAACCAGCTGTCGCTCGAATACTTCAGCTAAGTTGGGATAGCCGCGTTTCCCATCTGCATGTATGTACTGTATTTGAGAATTATTTAGATCGATATCTATCAACGAACCGTCGGTCGGAGATCGCAGGTTCCCGAGACTTTGATTGCACCCATCAATAACGACCGTATTGTGTGCGGCAGTCGCCAATGTCCACGATCGATAAGCGGTGTGCGTGTAGCCGAGATCAGACAACAGTTCCTTTTCTTGTGCGAAGAGCAATAAGCTGAGGTTATCGCCGTGGCTGTGCCCGTATCCTCCGGACCAAGTTAAATGAAACTGAGTTTGGTCGCCCGAACTGCCGCCGCCCAGGCAGGCATGCCCAAGCGCTGGGAGCAAATATGGCTCTGTCTGATTGCTGCCACCACGCCGGCTGGTCGACCAAGTATCGTGTACCGGCACTGGCCGGCCGTCCGGCAAATGCCATAACCGCAGAGACTCGTGAGCTCTTTCCAACACGGGAAAAGCGGACTTCAAGTCGAGATCATCGAACCGCGTTCCATCCACTACATCCAAGTAGCCAGGTGGATCGCTGTATCCTTGCAAAACTCCGAGAACAGACCGCACTCCTTCGACAGATTGCCATGCGTAGTCCGGCGATCCTTCAGACCAAATACCGTCATAGAAAAACTGGGTCGCAGCGAAACGCTCCACCCGCCTTACGACCTCGTGCACATAACGTGGCTCGCGTAAAACGCGACCTGCGACCACTAGAGCGTGCCATGCCCTGGGGCTCATATTGCTGTATGCCTCTTCATTTCCCAGGACTTGCTCGCATGCTGCACGAATCAAATCGCGCTCAATCCGTTCTCTTGCATCGCGACCACGCTCTCTGGAAAACTCAGCCAACGCATGGCTGTTAGCTATCCAATCATAGGCTTGTACCAAGGGGAATGGGATGTCATTGTAGGCCCACCAACTCCATCGCGCAGTGCGAAAACCTCGACGGAAATTCTCGGGAGTTACGACACCGTCATAGATTTCTTTCTGTTGAAACGGATAGTCGTAGTGATAACACCAATCGGGAAATAGCTGTGCAAAACGATCCAGGATGAGGAGTGCTCGCCTAGCATGCTGCGGGTCCTTGGTTGCCTGGTAAAGCAATGCTAGGTTGCGCGCCTGATCGGCGATATACGCACGCGCCTCGGTATCCCTTTTGGAACGAAAAAAATAGCGGTAACCATTTGCATCTGCCCAATACGGAAAACTCGCAGACCTGCCGCTCGGCGTCTGGACGACCACGGATTGGTTCATCGGGTATTGTTCGCTTGGATAGCGATGATTGCAGAACTGACAACTAACTTCGTCGGGCCTTTCATGCGACCAAGTCAGCTGATTCTCCTGCCGACCGCCCTTGCAATTGGGACAACCCACGTAGTGCAAGCCCGATTGCTCTGGAACCAGTTTGAGCAATTCCGCTTCCTCCATCTCGCGCACTGGCCGAGTCACTAACAGTAATTCCGCAATACTGGGAGCGTCATGCGGCGCAAACTCGGCCGCACACAACTGTTGCTTTACTAACAACACAGTGCAGCCAATAGCAAGAAGGATATACAGACGCACTACAGGACGATAAGAATCAATCTTGGTGCCAAAGCAATTCATCATGGTGCGATTCCTCCCGTACGTACAACAATTCGTAAAACAGCAAACGCGGGCCAAGACGGGAAATGCGTAGTGGAAATTGCACAGTCCGCCACGACTTGTACCGCGCATTATTCATCGAAGGGTAATTCGCCGCTATCTCGAATGGCTAAACCTGCTTTGAAGTGTGCGCGGCACACCGAAACGTACTTCTCGTTGCCACCGATTTGCACTTGCGCACCAATCTTAACAGGGCGTCCCTCATGATCGATTCGCAACTGAAACGTCGCCTTGCTTCCGCAATGACAGATCGTCTTGATTTCAACGAGCGCATCTGCCCAAGCCAGTAATTCCATGCTGCCTTCGAACAAATTTCCGAGGAAATCCGTGCGAATTCCGTAGGCCAAGACGGGGATATCCATCAAATCACAAACGTCGCTAAGCTGTCTCACCTGCCGTCGTGTTAGAAACTGCGCCTCATCCAACAATAAACAATGAAATGCCTCGGATTCAAAGCGCTTGCGCGCCAATTGCAATAGGTTATCTACTTGAGTAAAGCTGGTCGCTTCCGCCTGTAAGCCGATGCGAGAAGCAATTCGCCCGCTTCCAAATCGACGGTCCAACTCAGGCGTCAGAATAAAAGTCTTCATGCCGCGCTCGTGGTAATTGTAATTGGATTGCAGCAGCATCGTAGACTTACCCGCGTTCATCGCCGAGTAATAGAAATAGAGCTTGGCCATCGTGTGCAAGTTGTCTGGGGTGGGTTGTGACGTTGCCCCGCGTTCGCCTCTAGGTAACGTGTGCCGGGAAACCCAAGTCTACTTGAAATTGGGCTTTTCGTGGACCGCTCAGAATTTTCCAAGAGACGCATTGGTGGTCTTAAAGATCGAAGTTCTGCGAGGTGTTCCCGGGCATAGGCGAGTGGTTTGCCTATGCGACAGCCGTCGACATGACCTTTCTTTAGGCTCTATCAATTGATACGCTTTCAGCTTAGACAAGCTGGTTAAACTTCAATTCGCAAAGACATAACCATGACTGCATCCGCATCGAGCTGGATCTCCAAACGAAGTAAAGCCTTTGATAGTAGCGGTATCCGCAAAGTTTTTGACTTGGCCGCCAAACTCAAAAACCCGGTCAATTTGAGTATCGGTCAACCCGATTTCGATGTCCCTGCATCCGTTAAAACTGCATGCATTGAAGCAATAAACCAGGGCTTGAATGCCTACACTCCCTCGCAGGGAATTGCACCACTGCGAGAAAAACTCAAATCGCACATCGCCAACCGTTACGACCATGCCGATCGGGAGGTATTTGTCAGTTCCGGGACCAGCGGCGGTCTGGTGCTAGCCATGATGAGCTTAGTGGATCCGGGAGACGAGGTGCTGATCTTCGATCCCTACTTTGTCATGTACCCGCCTCTCGTGCAGTTGGTGGGAGGCACACCAGTCTTGATCGACACCTATCCAGACTTTCGCATCGATCTGAACAAAGTTGAAGCTGCGATCACTAGTCGTACAAAGCTCATCCTGTTCAACACTCCCAGCAATCCCACCGGCGTCACGGCATCGATGGAAGAAGTAGTTGGTCTGGCGGAATTGGCAGCCAAGCACAATATCGCGCTGATATCGGATGAGATTTACAGTCAATTTGTGTATGACGGTCCCCTACTGACGCCTGCCGACACGAATCCTAACACAATCGTAATCGACGGTTTTTCCAAAAGCCATGCGATGACCGGCTGGCGTGTGGGATGGGTGCATGGACCTTCGGCTGTCATCGAAACAATGATTAAGCTACAGCAATATTCATTCGTATGCGCACCACAGCCAGCACAGTGGGCGAGCTTGGCGGCCATGGACGTTGATATGTCCAGCTACTGTGCCGATTATCGAGCGAAACGGGATTTGTTAGTCGAAGGCTTGAAAGACGATTACGATTTCACTGTACCGGGCGGCGCGTTCTATCTCTTTCCCAAAGCACCGTGGGGAACAGGTGCCGAATTCGTCCAAAAAGCGATCGAGAAAGAGCTGCTCATTATTCCCGGGAACATTTTTAGTTCCCGCGATACGCATTTTCGAATATCCTATGCAGCTTCGAATGACGTAATTCAACGCGGCATCGAAATCCTACGCGACCTTGCTAAACGCTGATCGACTTGCGCGTCAACAAATTCTCGCCACAACACAGAGTTTAATTTGAACTGGGCTATGCGAATCAATCGAGTGAAACAGAGACTAAAACGCGGGCAACCTACCATCGGTACCTGGTTGACCTCGGGCAATCTGCACATCGCCCGCGTATTGGCTCGCTCCGGCTTTGACTGGCTCACACTGGACCTGGAGCAAGCGCCCTACGATTGGCGCGAAACGGCTACGATCGTCGGTGCGATTGCTGATGCTGGATGTGTGCCATTAATTCGCGTACCCGACAACTCTCACACGGCCATCAAGCGGGCCTTGGACGTGGGTGCATTCGGTATTGTCGTGCCAATGGTCGAAACGCTCCAACAAGCCGAGGCAGCCATCGCTGCTGCAAAGTTTCCCCCCCTGGGTAACCGCAGCGCCGGCGGCGGTATGCACAATTTAAATTTCGATTGTTCGACAGAAGAGTACTATCTTCAAGCCAACGATCAAATTCTGGTTGTACTGCAGACAGAAAGCCCGCTTGGGATTGAAAATGCCAGCGAGATATACTCCCTGCCCGGTTGCGATGCAATTTTCATCGGGCCAAACGATCTCCGATTCAAAATGCGGCAGCCCGATGGAACCTTTCCCTCGGAAGACGAAGTCGAGAAGGCCATTCAGAGAATCGTTGCTGTTGGGCGAGACGTCCGCAAGCCGATTGGTATTCATGTGGCAAACACAGCTCAAGTCGACCACAGGATCGGTCAAGGCATGCAATTCGTAGCCGTTTCGAGCGATCTTGGCATGCTTGCCATGCAGTCCCAGGAGATAGTTACCGCGTTGGGCTTCGAAGCCAAAACGGATATGGCTCGCTACTAAGCACCAGGCAACCACCTAAGCCCAAAACTTAAGCTCATCCCTCTGGGCGCGCAGCAATCACCATCTCTCAGACAACTGCCCGTGCATTGGTCTTCATACAGCGCTTGGTGCCCCACCGAGTCTTGCTAAATCTTACTGCCCGACCCCTTGGTCAAAGCCATAAACGCCGACTCCAGATTCGTTTCTTTTTCCGCAAAGCGTTTGAATGGGAATCCGGCTGAAACAAGGGCTGTCGCAAGTGGGCTGAAGTCGTGCAGCCCTTCCAACAAAGTGACTTCCAGCGCGCTATTTTGCTCTGCCACACTTTCAACCAACGGCTGCGACATGAGGAAACTGGATGCCTCGGCACAGCGGTCCGTATGCGCAAGCTGTATTTGAAGAATCGTTTGCGGGCGCACTGTCTTGATCAACTCTTGAATCGAGTCATTGAAGCCCATTTCGCCACGATTAATGATCCCCACTTTGTTACAGATGTCGGCTAACTCGGGGAGAATATGACTGCTTACGATAATCGTCTTTCCCATCTGCCCAAGCTTGCGCAGCAAGTTCCGCATTTCAATTCTAGCGCGAGGATCCAGTCCACTCAGGGGTTCATCGAGCAACAATACCTGTGGATCGTGAAGAAGCACTCGGGCCAATCCCAGTCGCTGCGTCTGACCTCGCGACAACGTATTTGCGTAGGCGTCACGTTTGAAATCGAGGTCGACGATCTCGAGCATTTCGTCGCAGCGCTTGCGACGCGCTGCGCCCTGAATGCGGTATGCGGCGGCAAAAAATTCGAGATACTCAATTACGGTCATATCGTCGTAGACACCGAAAAAGTCAGGCATGTAGCCGACTAAGCGACGAATTTCTTCTGGATTGGTGTAGATCGAGTTATCGCACACGTACGCTTCGCCGTAGGTCGGCGTGAGCAACGTGGCAATGATCCGCATCGTGGTAGTTTTTCCAGCTCCGTTGGGTCCAATAAATCCAAACAAATCGCCTTGCACCAATTCGAGGTTGATTCCGCGTATGGCATACATGTCGCCATACTTCTTGGTCAGATTCGTTGTCTTAATCACGCTGGCGAACCTTTGGGTTTGCGATCGAAAATATCGAAGTAAGGAGGGGCAAGAAACTTTTCAAAAAATCAACCTGCGGAACTACTTGGCTCGATTCTGAGCTACGGGGATGGCGATGCGGCACCAAACTCGATCCAAATCCTGCCGAGAATTCAAGTCTTCACCCACTGGGGCATCATCGCTTCCAACCACGGAAACTCTGCCCCACGGCTCCTCGACTCTTCCTACCAAAATCGCCCGGTCGGACTGCAGTAAATTCGACTGGTCGATGTGGGGCTGAAAGCGATGAGTCAGAGAGGTGTATGTTTGTCCCGACGCAACCTTGTAAAACATCATCAGCTCCAGCAGACGGTCGATGGACTCTCGATCTGCAGGGTCCCACTTGGTAGTTGTCTCAGTGCCATCGATGGTACGGCGGCCATTCAACCGACGAGCCATGTCCTTGGGTATCGTATCGAAAGTAATAGCCACAGATTGCCCTGCAGGAATGCGGCTGTTCAATCCGTAGACCCAATTGTGATAGTAGAGCACCGGATCCAGCAGATCCACGTTCAATGGATTGGTCAACTCGCCTTCGAGTTGATCGACACCAGGAATCTCTTTGAGCTTCGAAGCGGCAATCAACCGTGTCGAATCGACCCAGTCTGCGACCAAACATTTTGTCCCTGCAGCAGGTATACCGACCCCCTCAATGCGCGTGCTGCCACCTGGCGCACTCCGTACTTCATAGCTGGGCATGCCACGATCGGTATTGAGTTGTGAAAGCAGGCCTCCCAAACCCCTGCCGGGTAAACCCTGCCAATCGACGCGGACGGGAGCAGGAGAATCCTTCAATTGGATCTCGACGTCCAGCTGTCGCGCCGAACCACTGTAAACGTGGCTCCACAAACGTCCGTTGACCGCGCCGCTAGCCGCATCAATATCGACAATCTGTGCGGTATTCACATGGATTTCGCGCGGACGAATCGCACCAATGAACCACGTCAGGGCCACGGAGACAGCGGCAAGAACTACTCCAGCGAAATACCAGCTGAAGTCGGGCCGCTTGAGCCACTTTACGGATACAAAATAGTCGATTGGACCGATGAGTAGTAAAACGCAAATAAGCAGGGCGGATACCTGCCCGAACGATACCACGCGAACGTTAGGAAACAAATCGAGCGATGCGCGAAGCTGGCCAACCAAGTCGCTGTATCCCAAATAGGATGAATTACCCATTTGTGATTCCTCCACGGATTCCGTAACCGAGCGATCCAAGTAGGGTGCAATCAGGCGCTGCCACAAACGCTTCCGGTCCTGCCAATCGCGAAATGACTCGCCGCCCAAATCACTTGCAATAAATCGGATCGTGCCGTGTCCATGCGAGTAGGTCATCCACCATGGAATCGAGCGCAACAAGGAATCTGTCATCGTCAGCTCCACCTTGCCACGCGCAGGTTCGACGATACAGCAATCAAATCCGCCCAGCGGCTCTTCTGTCGCGATCAGAGACTCCAGCGGACCGGGAGCTTGTATGCGGCCGGTTCCGGAAATCGCCCCTGGCAAGAGACTTGCGAATTGCGGCACGTCGGTCAGTTCCGTCGCTTGGCTGCCCAAGGAAATAATGCATGCGCCTCCACGTCGGATCCATTCATCGAGCGCCGACCATTGGGCCGCGGTTAAACTTTCCAGCAGCGGCCGATTCGAACCAGCCAGCACAAGTAAGTCGCAACAGGAATAGTCGTTCCAATGCAGTGGAACTGCCTCTGCCGTATTTAAAACCACTGTCGTAAAAGTCGATGACACGCCATCAGCGCTGGAACGACTGAGCGTCTCAACCCCCATGGTCGTTCCAAGTGCCACGATCATGGGTTGATCGGATGCCAGCCCCTGGCCGAGTTCGTCTTGCTCAAAGATATCTTCCTGAAGAACCTCCGCAGCCTGCAAAACTCGGATGGATATGGGCGCATTCTGCCTGCCAATGCGAATCGGCACCCAAACACTACCATCGACGGCGAGATTTCGACCAGCTATTGCGAGACTGTAGGTCAGTTCCACCCCGTCCCCGTCTAAGGTCTTGATCTCCAAATCGGTAGCCCGCTGACGCAAATCGGCAGGCAACGTAACGCGCACAGGACACAGTTGCCCAAGTTTCCAACTATTTCCCAGACCAAACTCAGCCTTAATCTTGTGACTCGCCGTCACAGGGACAGGCTCCAGCTCCGTTGCTTGAACAGCCAGCGATAAATTGCAGAAGCCAACACTGCCGATGAACATTACAAGCGTTTGAATTACGAGCTGAATCCGCGGCGACATTGAATAAGCCGTATGCTGGTGCAATCGATCGATAGCACAAAAAACAACTGAGTTTTTCGTATTCACTCTAATACGAAGGAAGTCGGCTATTGGCCCACTGCAAGCAGCGGGATTCAACAAAAATGGGTTAAGCGTCCACTCGACTGGACACTTAACCCGCTATGTTCTTCAAAGCCGAGATGAGAGTTTACTCTTTCTTGCCCTTGACGTTGCCACCTGGCAACAGGTTTGCCTTCATACGGTCGGCAAATGTCTTGTGCGCTTCGTCACCGCTCTTTTCAGCTTCAACCTTTTTCAGCAAATCGGCGATGCGCTCCGCAAACTTTTCTGGTTCTTTAGCAAATTCCTTCAGTGGAAACTTGTCTTTCTCCAGAATCGTGTGGACAGCTTCACCGTAGGGGTTACGAACCTTCTTCTTGTTTTCCATGTCCACGTGGCAAACGTTGCAGCTTGCATCCGCCACCAGTTTCTTGAAACCTTCGTCCGCCTTTTCTCCAGCATATTGCTTGCTGAAGGCGTCTTTGAGCTGCTTAACCGCAAATGCTGGCGAAGCGGACGAGAACACGAAACCTGCGACCACTGCTAAAAGCAAAAACTTCTTCATTAGCTACTCTCCTCGGTTCTTCTTCAGCGCACCCCACTCTGGGGAGGCTTTTCAAAGTTGGTACAGCAAGTGTGCGCGGAGTACGCTACAAAATCAAGCCTTCCTTTGAGCTGAAACCAATTCCGCCGCAGGCAATCACCCCCAATGGCTTAGGTACCATCCGCTGGCAAAGGGAGGTTATCCGAGGCGATCCCGGGGACAAACAATACGTCCGCGACGGAAAAATCTGTGGGCGTAGCCTCTCGAAACGGCAGCTTCGGGAATTCGGCCGCCTGCCAACGAACGCGTGACTCGTTGCCCCGTTCACCCAGCCAGCCACTCGTTAATGCCTCCTCGAAACCAAAGGCTGCAATCTTTTCTGAGCCCAGATAGGACTGGCAGACCTCTGTGATGTTGGCATCGTACAGGTTATTCCAACCTTGCAAGAGCAGTAAATTGAAATTACCGAGGACGCTCTGGCGCCGCGCTCCTTGAATGGATATGTGCGGTACCTGTGGGCGCGACCAATAAACACAATTCTGACTCGTACGGATCAAGCCTACCAACGGTGTTAAATTGCCCAAATAGGCCAGCTCCGCAAATGCGCGATCCGATACGAACGTGGATTGGTCGCACAACATTCTCACGAATCGCTGCGTTTGAAAATCGCCTGTTGGCGCATTGATTTGCAAAACCGAACCAGTGACAACTACCAGTGTATTGGTGAGGCTGATGTCGGTCCGATTTTCCAGCGTTTCTCTTGTACTGTCGACACAAACCATCGAAGTATCACCGCGTATCAGGCATGTGGAGGCTCGCAGAATTGTCGCGTCTCCTTTTGGCGGTTCTTGGGAGGAAGCTAACCGTGTTCGCGTTGCCCCGCGAACACCCTCATCGTTGCAGGCAAACACACAAAAGCGACTCGCTTCACTTTGGTCCTGAACTGTAATGGCGCAGGAATCAAGGTCGACCAACGTGTTTCCATGCACTGCAAACAAACTTGGACCGTCGGTTGAGGACTCTGTAGGCAAAGCAACTTCTACGGAAATTCCGCGGAGCTCCAACTTCGCATCCACCAAGCTGAACACTCCTGAAGCTTCGCGCAGGGACGCGAACACTTCGTCGCCAACTTCGAGAGTCGCCATTGCCCCACCCCCGCTGCTAATTCGCAGTGTCATCGCAGTGAGGTCTACAGTATTGCGCAGGACATTCCTTCCGCGCAGCTCGATTTCCTGACCTCCCAGGCTCTGCAGTCTTTGTATCGCCCGAGGTAGGCTACTTTCCCACAAACCGGCGTCGACATCGTTGGGCCGCTCCGAACACACTACCAATCGAAGTCCGTCGACCGGCAGCGAGTAACCGGGTGAATCTGCGGTTGGCGTTTTCTCGACTGGCGAAATGCCATTCGATGCACTCTCGAGCGAATTGAGCTGCACATCGCTTGACTCGACCGGCCCACGTCGATTGGAATCCAACGCTTCGATCTCTGGAACAACGCGGGGGCCCAATAATTCGTTGGCAGGTAGCTGCTCTTTGATCCTAAAATTCAATTTTGAGATGGCGAAATCACTCGACAACGACTGGACGCTTTGCAGCCACAGTGTGCTTCCCAACAGGAACGCGGTCGCAACCAACCAAGGAAGATTGGTTTCTAGAAGAGAGTTTTGCGCGATGTGTGGCGTCACCAAAAGCGTACCGGGAGACTGACTGCGAGGTAGTTCCTCAACCTCTGCCAACATAACCAAATCGCTTATCAATTCGGCGGGCTTTTGGTAGCGATCGCTCGGACGCTTGGCCATCAACTTCATGGTGACTTCGTAAAGTTCATCGCTGATATCCTCTCGCCAACAGCGTGGATCCGGCGGTGGCTGACTACCGTGGCTCAGCAGCTTTTGTAGAGCTGTTCCATCGGGAAAAGGCGCATTGCCCGTGAGCATGAAAAAAAGCGTACATCCCAGCGAGTATAAATCGCTGCGCACATCGGCATCGCGAGGATTCCTCGCCTGCTCTGGTGAGATATAGTCGAAGGTACCCAGCGTCACTCCGCTGGCGGTGGCATCGGCGGTGGACTTATCGAGAGAAGTGTTGCGAGCCAGGCCCATATCAACCACCTTAGCCGCGCCCGTCGCCGTCACCAATATATTGGACGGCTTGACATCGCGGTGCACCACTTCGCGCTCGTGCGCATGCTGCAGTGCTTCGGCAACCTGTCGCGTGTAAAATACTGCGTCGTCGATACTGAGCGGTCCCTCCATCTCGACCAGATCGCGTATGTTCACGCCATCGATGAATTCGAAGACGATGTAATTCCATTGCTCTGCTTCGCCCACATAGTACACACGAGCAATATTCGGATGATCTAGCTTGGCAGCCGCTTGAGCTTCCAAGCGAAATCGGCGCAGCGTCTCAGCATCCCGTTTGGAGGCTGGAATCACCTTAATGGCAACCACCCGATCCAATCTTAAGTCGCGGCCACGGAAGACGGCCCCCATTCCTCCACCGCCAATCATTTGCTCCACTGCAAAATGATCCAGCTGCCGCCCCTCCAACATACCCGCCAGCTCCGAGAGGGGCATGGACCGATAGAATTCTTCTGGAGCTGCCACCGGACGCTGACTGATGACAGTACGATCTCCTTCGTTAGCAATCGCTTGCGACTCCTGCGCATCGACCTGCGGTGGATTGTGTACGTATTCGGCCGTTCCGGAAGAGGTGGAATCTGAAGACGCAGGCATTCCCTGACCAGCGGGCGTAAAGCCCACGGTACGCTGGGAACTGGATCCTCCGTCAACAGAGCGATTCATTGCTCGAGCTCCCTTTTGACTAGAAACGACGACAAGAAACGATACGGAGAAGAAACCGAGGCTCCAACTGCAGTGTGTCGCCCCCTAACAAGACACAGCCTACCAAAGTCACGCCTACCAGAGACAAAGCCGGGACCCAAGTTGACCCAGTAGCTATTCGGAGCTAGTGCGTTGAAGGATCGCACAGTTTAGGATAGACCCCTTGCTGCGAGCCGTCAAACTCTGCCACATTTCTCGTTCGCAACATATTCGACTTCCCAAGTTGCAAATTCCTTTCGTTTCGCTGAGTTAGTCCTATGCCAAACTTTTTCAAGAAGTTGCCCCAGATTGTTTCGCTGTTGGTCCTTTTCAGCGGGATGCCTATTCAATCAACAAAAGCCGCACAACCGGACATCGTTTTGATCGTGGCCGACGATTTAGGCTGGGGCGACCTGGGCTGCTATGGCGCTCAGGATTTGGTCACTCCAGCCATTGATGGTCTCGCCAATAAAGGCCAACGCTGGACGAATTTTTATGCCAATTGCTGTGTGTGCTCCCCAACACGCGCTTCGATTTTAACAGGCTGCTACCCCGATCGCGTGGGCGTACCCGGAGTCATTCGGACCCACGCAAACAACAGCTGGGGCAAGCTGTCGAGCGTGACTCTCTTGCCTGAGCTATTGAGCTCGGTTGGCTACAAAACGGCGTGCATCGGCAAATGGCACTTGGGACTAACAGCCGGCGACCATCCGCTAGATCGTGGTTTTGATCATTTCCACGGCTTCCTCGGCGACATGATGGATGATTATTATGGTCATCTGCGGCACGGCAACAATTACATGCGCTATGATCGCACCGAAATCAATCCTGCCGGACACGCAACAACATTGTTTTCCGACTGGGCGTGCAGCGCAATTGACCGTATGACCGTGGACAGGAATCCGTACTTTCTCTATTTGGCTTTTAACGCGCCTCATACACCGATTCAACCTCCTGCGGAGGCCCTGCGTCGAGTGAATGAGCGCTGCCCCGACATGCCTGCGAAACGAGCCAATTTGGTGGCTCTCATTGAAGACATGGATGCGGCAGTCGGCAGAGTAGTGGAATGGATCGAAGCCAAACATCGCGACACTCTGCTGATTTTCGTCAGCGATAACGGCGGACAAATTGATGCGGGAGCCAACAACGGTAGTCTGCGCGATGGCAAGCAGTCGAAATACGAGGGCGGCATTCGCATTCCTGCAATCTTTGTCCGCGCTGGAAAAATTCCGGCAGGCAGCCAATCGTCTGCCGTGGGCGTCACCATGGATCTCTTACCCACAATCTGCTCGATTGCCAACGCATCGTTGCCCTCATCGACGGATGGGCAATCCCTGAGCACTTGGTTGACCAACCCCACCGCACCTCAGGCTGAGCGCGAGATCTATTTTGTCCGTCGCGAAGGTGGTAGCCAATACTGCGGTCTTACAATCGAAGCCTTGAAACAAGGCGACTGGAAATTGGTCCACAACCTGCCGACCAAGAAATTCGAACTGTTCAATTTGCGCGAGGACCCCAGCGAGCAACACGATTTAGCGGAAAAGAATCCAGCGAAACTGCGGGCGTTAATGACGGCCCTGATGCTCCATGTGCAGCGCGGCGGAAGCGTGCCTTGGCAAGCGCATTAAGCCGCTGCGATTCGTCGCCGATATACCTTGCTCTTAAGTCGCAACGCCTAACCACGAGGGAGCGATCCTCATCGCAATTCCTGGATAATTGAGGGTGCTAATTAATGTGGAAAAAAACGGCGATCGAGACTTTGTGATCTACTCTAGCGGTGTGA
>JBGSTP010000166.1:0-16953 GCA_041736515.1 Pirellulaceae bacterium | reverse complement strand
GCTGTTGACCGTCCAACCGCTTGGCAGTGGTGGCTACGATGTAGCCACTTGTCGCCAGACAGTGGACGTATTGCTGTTGACCGTCCAACCGCTTGGCAGTGGTGGCTACGATGTAGCCACTTGTCGCCAGACAGTGGACGTATTGCTGTTGACCGTCCAACCGCTTGGCAGTGGTGGCTACGATGTAGTCGTCAAAGCCCGGCCCGTCGAATATTGCCGAAAAACAAAGGGGCGAGACTGGGCAGGGTAGAAAACCCTGGAAAAACCAGGGTTGGGGAAGAAAAAACTACCGGGCATGGACTCGAACCATGAATGAGTGAACCAAAATCACTAGTGTTACCATTACACCACCCGGCAATCTTTGCAGGCGTAGAATTTAGCCTGATCGCTCCACATTGACAACAGCGGTTTTGGGGCGATGCATCAAGTTTTCGGCAACGATCGTCCTGGTTCGTTAGGAGCCGCATTCACAACCGCAAAAGCCAACCTTTGCAACTCAACTGCCAAATCGACGTCGACCGACTGGATGCCAGCCGGAATTGACAAACTGACTGGCGCAAAGTTCAGGATTCCGGAGATTTTGAGGTTGGCAAGGCGATTGACGAGTTCTTGTGCGGCTTGTGCTGGCACTGCTAGGATGGCCATTTGTACGTTTAGAGAGGGGACAAGTTCCTCCAGTCGCTGGGCGTCGTAGATGGGAACGCTATTGATGTTAGCGCCCTCTAAGTGAGCGCCAAACTTAACGGGGTCGGCTTCGAAGATGGCGCGCAGCACAAATCCCTGCTGCTCAAAACCACGATAGCGAACCAAAGCATTGCCCAGGTTTCCCAAACCGATCAAAATCGTGTTCCATTGCCCGTCTGTACCGAGTGCTCTGCGGAGCGCTCCGACTAGTCCCTGCACATTGTAGCCAACGCCCCGCTTGCCAAATTCTCCAAATAGTGCCAGGTCGCGCCGGATTTGTGAGTCGCTCAGGCCGAGTCGGTTTCCTAGCGCATTGCTCTTGATGGTTTCAGTGCCGCCGCGCAGAAAGTGCTGCAGTTCGCGGAGATATAAGCCAAGACGGCTGGCGGTGGCTGGTGGGATGGCACCCGAGCGCACAGTGGGGACAGGCTGGGACCCAGGGGGTGCGGCAGCAACTTGCTGTGTCGTTTCGGAGTCGGAAAGATTGGAAGTCGCATCGTTCATATCGACGATTATACCGCGCACTTTAATGTCCCATTTTGTTCTTGGCTGGTTTTTGCAATGAGCCCCCGCATAACCGTCACAGCCGCCACGCATGGCAAACAAGGAATACGCAGCACGCCAACTCCACGCAAACAGCGCACTTTTGCAATGCACCCTAAATTACCTGTTCAATAATTGCGTGATTGACGATGACGTCTGTGCTTAGAGCAGACTCTGCGCGTTTTGTGTATCTCTCACAGTCCGTAGCTCCTAGCTAATCGCCAAACGTTCGGGAGGAACAATCGGTGATTAGATGGTTGAGGCTCATTTGTAGCGACTGGGGCGAAGTAGCGAACGCATGACGATGCCTGCTTAACACCATGGGCGAACTGGCGCCCAACCAGACACACATCCAGTAGAGCTTGTGACAAAAGTTTTCAAGGAGCACGGGAGATGAGAAGGTTGTTTCTGTTGCCAGCAGCGTTGATTGCTCTAGTGGCATTCACGTCCGGCAAAGCCAATGCCGCTTATTGCGGTGCTATTTCATACGAATGTTGCGGCAGCGTCGCAGCTGAAGGGTGTGGCCCAGCCACTCACACTGTTATGAAGACTGTTCGACGAACAGTTTACGAACAGCAAACCCAACAGCGCACTCGCACCGAGTACCAAACGGTTACCGAAGACAAGGTAGTCAATGTTACTCGAATGCAGCAAGAAACTCGTTACCGAACGGTTAACTCCGTTGTACGTACACCTCACTACGAGACCAAGACTCGGACATACACGGTCAACCGACCTGTGTACGAGACTCACACTCGTCAGGTAACGTACAACGTACGCCGTCCAGTAACTGAGACACGCACGCGTGAGATCAACTACACGGTTAATCGACCCGTGTATGAGACTCACAGCAAGGTTATCAACTACACTGTCAACACACCTGTATACGAGACCCACAACAAGGTCATCAATTACACGGTCATGACACCTGTACATGAAACCCATAGCAAAGTTATCAATTACACCGTTCGTAAGCCGGTTGTTGAGACTCGTGAGCGAGTGATCAACTACACCGTGATGACACCGGTGCATGAGACCCACAGCCGCGTAGTTAACTACACGGTTATGGTTCCTCAGCAAGAAACTCGGACTCGTGAAGTGGTTCGCCAAGTCACAACTCCAGTTCCTTACACACGAACTGTAACGGTCAACGGCGGTCACTGGGACACAGTTACGGAAGAAGTAGCTGGTCCAATTCAGCGCCGCACGATTCGTGAACCAGGCACATGGGTATGGGATGCGGCTCAATGCAAGTGCGTTTATTGCCCAGGCGCATGCCGAGTTGAGTGCGTACAGTGCCCACCGAAGACAATTTGCAAGAAGGTTTGGGTTCCAACCTGCGAAACCAAGGAAATCCAATGCACACGGTACGAGCGTAGCTGCGTAACCGAGACTGTACCATACACAGTATGCAAGATGGTTCCTGAGTGCCGTAGCAAGACCGTAAACTATACAACTTGCAAAATGGTTCCAGAGTGCCGCACACGCACAGTCTCCTACAACGTTTGCAGCTATGTCTGCGAACCACGTAGCCGAACTGTAAACTACACGACTTGCCGAATGGTCCCAGAGTGCAAGAGCCGCACTGTGACCTGCACTACTTGCAAGATGGTCCCAGAGTGCCGTCAGCGCACCGTTAACTATACAACTTGCAAGATGGTTCCAGAGTGCCGCACTCGTACGGTTAACTACTGCGTAACCAACTGGGTTTGCGAACAGCGTACCAAGGACGTTTGCTATACAACTTGCACAATGGTTCCTGAGTGCAAGACTCAGACCTACACCGTTTGCAGCTATACCTGCGAAAACGTGTGCAAGCAAGTTCCTTACACTGTCTGCGTTCCAGTTTGCGAGCAGAAGACTATCCAAGTTTGCAAGCGAGTTCCAGTTTGCGTTCCATACGAAGTAACCGTATGCGTACCACGAACGATTTGCGAGCAAGTTCCTGTAACCGTTAGCTGTGGTTGCGGATGCAGCGACGCTTGCGGTGGCTGTGGCGATAGCTGTGGAGCAGCAAGCGATTGCTGCGAGGCAGCTCGTCCTGGTCTACTGAGCCGCCTGAAGGCCGCTTGTGGTGCTCGCAAATGCGGTTGTGCAGCTCCTGCTGCTAGCTGCGGATGTGGATGCTAAGTTAAACAGCTCCAATTCGACTACGGCATGTGTGCTGAGTTTGGCTTCCAAGCCAGCTCAGCCGTGCCGGTTCGGACTGGGAAAGTAGACTTTACCGGTAAGAATCGATTCCAAGTGTCACATCAAACCAAAATTAAAAGCGAACTTTTTCGATTCGGTAGAATATAACCTTCCACCCGTCCGGATGATGATCTGGTGGAGTTAAGCAAAAGGCGGCCAGTTTGCCACGGAGGTAATTCTGGCCGCTTTTTTTTGTTTCGCTGAAGATGCTCGTTATGTCACCGCCAATTCTTGAGCTTGAGCATTTTACAAAATAATGTTGGCTATTTGGGCGAGCTTCCTAAGATATAGATAGCTGACAGAACTCGCATCATTGCCTGAGTCTCGGTCGGTTGGGTCCGCTCCAAACTTTCCCCGCCGGTCACTTCTTGCTCAGCCTGCAATGATTTCCCAATCCAATCTGGAGGTTTGACAACATGCGTCCCTTCGTTTTCGCTTGCTTGGCCTGTGCGGCCACGTCGGCTATCCCCCTCTTCGCAACCGCTCAAGACTGGCTTTCCAAGGCAATTCCGGCAGCGACCAGAACTCATGATTTCGGAACCGTTGCGCGAGCAGCCAAGACGGAACATCGATTCACACTGACAAACAATTCTGACAAAGACATTCACTTGAGATCGGTCAGAGCGAGTTGCGGCTGTACTACTCCGATCATCGAGACCGAGTGGATACGAGCTGGGGAAACCGGTTCCGTGCTGGCGCGTTTCAATACTGGCACTTTCACTGGTAGCAAGTCTGCGACGCTAACGGTATCCATTGATCAACCGCATTTTGCCGAACTACAACTCAACGTCCGCGGTTACATCCGCAGTGACATCGTATTGAATCCAGGCGAAATCAACTTTGGCGAAGTACCAGTCGGCGAAGCTAAATCGGCAGAAATCACACTAGACTACGCGGGCAGAAGCGATTGGCAGCTGGTGGACATCCAATGCCCTTCCGAGTTTGTGGCTGTAAAGTTCGAAGAATTTTCGCGGAGCGGTGGCCGAGTTAGCTACAAGATCCAAGCTGACCTGGCGGATACGGCAGGCATTGGAAATTTGCAAAGCCAACTGGCGTTACGAACCAACGATCGGAATTTAACAACCGTTCCCATTCGAATTTTGGGCAGCGTTCAAGCTCCGATCCAGGTGAGCCCTCAATCATTCTCGCTCGGCAACGTGGAGCCGAACGAACCGGTCGCGCAGCGCTTGGTGGTGAAAGGCAAAGCGGATTTTCGCATTCTGGATCTTCGTGCCAAGAAATCAAACATAACTTACGCGAAGACGGATGCTCAGAAGTCGGCCCACCTGTTAAACATTAGCATCGTGCCCACCGCGCAACCCAGTGATGGTGAAGTCCTCGATGAAATCGAGCTCGTTACGGATTTGATCGAAGAACCAATCCGCATCCCGCTGCGGTATAAGCAAGTCACGAAGAATGTGGCAATCAATGTTGTCGCCAATTGAATGAACGCGCAACTCGACTGAGCTAGCAATCACATCAAGAGGGGCGGGTTTTGCCTGCCCCTCTTTGCTTTTTCACTAGTTGGCTTCGCGCGGTACCCGCCTGTAGACAGCACTCGAGCTGTTGAACTGCGCAGCTCAAGTAGTTTTTGCGGATCGCGGGATTTGAATGCAAAGTTCGAGATCTCCTATCAGGCGATAGAGAATCATGGTTTGCGAGCGCTCATAGCCTCCATGATTGGCGTGCTGCAAGTCGATTTGTTTGCTCGGGGGAGCTGCAACGCTGGGCGAGTCCTACGCATGCAGGATGCAGATCGCCCCCAAACAATTACCTACGCTCGAGACATGATGTCTCGGTGACTTGGGTAGCAGAACTGCTGTTTGGGCAATGGACCTGCTCAAGTCAATGGAATGACGATAAAACGCAAGGAGGTTTGCAGTGAAAAGATCATGGCTTAAGACGCTTGCCCTAACGTTGGGCTTGGCTGTCACCACAACAGGCTTCGGACAGTTTCCGAATGTCTCCAATAACTTCGGACCAAGTTCCTATTCGGTCCAGCAAGTACAAATGCAGAGCGTGATGCAGTCGCTGCCTCAAGTTCCGCAGAATGCAACACCCTATCAATTGGTCAATGCGCAAGATCCGACAGCGATCTACTCGCAACCAGTTCAACAGGTGGTTCCCCAGTACGCACCGGCCCCGATGGCTCCGCAGCCAGCCATGCAAGGGACTGTGCCGCAGGCAGGCTGCCAGTCGTGTCAGGTTCCAACTGTTCAGCAATATCAGGCACCTGTAGATTACGGTTACCAGCAAATGGTGGCGCCGAGTTGCAACAGCTGTGGCCCCGCCCCCGTGAGCGCGATGTCGCCCGGATATGCGATGGCTCCTGGCTATGTTGCGTCCTATGGATGTGGGAATGGAGTTCCCGCCAGTGGCTTTGGCGTTGGGCATGGACAGCTGGCTGGTCTGCCAACTGGTGCAAAGCCTTGGTTCTTCGGTGCCAGCGCGCTAATCTTTAATCGAGTAGATAACAACAACATTTCGCTTAGCTTCCTGGATGGTTCGTACGCGACCGATGTGATCACCTCGCGCGACGCTAGAATGCGAGCCACCGGTGGTGTTGAAGGTACAGTGGGACGTTACTTCAATTGTGGAAAGAACGCGATTCAAGCAACATACTGGGGATTGTACCCGACGGAGCAAATGGTTTATCGGTCGGCGGCCGTAGCGGGCGATTACCAGTCCCGCATTCCATTTACCTATATGGAGATGCCGCCCACGCCATTGCCCGTAGCGGGATATTACAATGACTCCGCCACTGCTTTCCAGGCGCATGAACTGTTTCGCTCAAGCACCTACAATAGCGTCGAGGTCAATCTGTTGGGCTTCGCCATGGGTGGTGCAGCTCGCAATTTCAATATGGCGACGTGCGGGACGATGTTTTCCGGCGTGGGTGGTAGTCGCTGCGGCTATTGCGGAGGCTCCGGCTGTGGAGCGTGCAGCTCTTCGTGCGGAACTGGCTGTGGAACATCTAAATTTGCGACAGGCCCCTGCAATTTGACTGCACCAAGCTGTGGCAGTCGCCTGAACATGACTTGGTTGGGTGGCTTCCGCTACTTCCGCTTCACAGACAACTTCTTGTATGCAACCAGCACAGACGATGCGTTTATCAATCGCTCTGCCACTGACATGTATTACGAAGTCAATACGACGAATGACCTGTTCGGATTCCAGTTTGGCAGCCGAGCGGACTACTGCATTGGCAAACGGCTCAATGCCTACGGTACCGCTAAGGTCGGCGTTTACAACAACCGCTCGACTTTGTTCACTCGCCTGGGAACAGACACAGACGACGCGTATTTGCTGGATACCCGTCCACAAGTCAATCCCAACAACAACGTCGATTATCGTTTTGACGTGACTAAGAACGATGTGGCTTTCTTGAGTGAGATCGGATCGGGCTTGGGAATTCGCATGTCGCCCAAGTGGACTGCGACCGTAGGCTACCGTGCTGTGGTGGCGTCGGGAGTAGCAACTTCGACCGACAATGTGCGTTACACATTCGCCAATTACGATGAGATTCGCGATTTTGACAATCGCGGCACGCTCATCCTGCACGGTCTAAACGTTGGTGCGTTGTATAACTACTAATCGGTTGCAAGCGAAAAATGCGTAGGTAGCAGACCCCCGCGAATAACCGCAATATGCTAATGCACAACGGCCGCGAAGTTTTACTTCGCGGCCGTTCTTTGATCTACAACCAACGTATCGCCGGGCTACTTATTGCGTTTCTTCCAGCTCTGCTCAACGTCCGGAGCCAAGGTGGCGATCAGATCGTCTACTCCATCGTTGAACAGGTCATCCGAATAGAAACCGGAATCGTTCGCTTCGCCTTCGCCCTGAAGACCTTCACCTTCGCCCTGACCACTGGAGCCCATGTTGAGATAATTAATCACGTTGAGCACATCGATCGGGCTTAGGTAACCGTCGGCGTTTGTGTCGACAAACATGTGGCTACCACCTTCGCCCTCACCACCCCCGCCAGTCAATTGTCGTGAACCGCCTGAGTTTAACGCGTTGATAATAGCAAGCGCATCGATGGGAGAAACGAATCCGTCTGCATTAACATCGAGCGGGTTGTTGGAATTTGTGAACTCGCCTTCTCCGCTGCCAGTGGAACTGACAATTTGGACAGAGTCGAAACCATATCGGATCTTGCTGAAATCAACCACCATCACTGGTTCGTAGGTCAACGAATCATGGAAGGGGCTGATGTCTGCAGGGTCACCGACAAAGTTGGCTGTGCCAATCGAGTTGGCTGTCAGCGTAACCACAAACAGCAAGTACTCGTCGGTATTGGTAGGTGTGTCGAGGGTGGCGACCGCACCAATCTCATTGATAATTCCGCGAGTAAGCACGTCACCCTCGCGAACTCGCTGATAGCTCGGTCCGAAGGAAACTTGGAATCCTAGGTTCGGATCGTTTGTCGTCGAAGCGACCGTGCTTGCTAGTCCCGACGAGTAGATCACGTCTTGGTAGGCAGCAAAAATACCGCGACGCGACGGATTGGCTGCACTCGCGTCGCGAGTTCGCAGGTCCTTGACAAAACCGCGTAGCTGGAACGTACTACCGACCGAAACCTGGTCGATCGAGTTTCCATTGGTGTCAGTGACCTGAAGCTTCAGATCGATGATGTCATCGTTCGCTGTGTTGTTGCCAACTCGGACCGTAACTCTGGCAGTGCTCTCGGTACCTCTCGAATCAACAATCGTATAGGTGAACTGGTCCGAACCTTCGAAATTCAAGTTCGGAGTGTAGACCACTCGACCGTTAGCGATGGTTGTGGTTCCGTGCTGAGCCCCGCTCACGCCACCTGACTTGAGCGTGATTGGACCATTGCTGCCTGGTAAGTCGTTCGCAAGTACATCGATCGCGAATGCAACTGGGGTAGTCGCTGTCGCCACTGGAATCGTCGCGGTTGGAGAATCATCCACGGCGGTCGGGAAGACGACGCCGTCACCGACGATCTCTAGCGAAGTCCCAATGTAGCTGATCTGATCGATTGGAACTGCATTGGCGGCGGTATCGAATAACAGCGAATCCGAGGCGGGTTGCGCATCCGCAGGATCAGCCAAGAAGCGTGCGATACCAGGTGTTCTGGCTTCGAATATGACCGATGCCAGTCGTACCTGCCCAACACGATTCATGCTGCTGCCATTGAAGAACGCACCAAACTCGTTGATGAGGCCTGGAATCGTCGCATCGCCAGTCTGGCCGTTTTCATATCCATTGAAGAACGAGGTTGCAAAATTAAAGCCGGAAGGAGTGCCGCTGTTTGGCAAAACTGTCCCGACCAATTGCAAATTGTAAAGCAGGTCGGTGTATGCGGCAAATACACCAGCGTCCAAGGTTGGACTTGGGTTGTTCACGTCAAAACGCAGATCATCCACGATCATGTCGATGCGGAATCTCTGCCCCTGTTGAATTCTCGAGATCGGATTGCCGGCCAAGTCGGTGGCCTGCAGGCGAATTTCGATCTTGTCATTGCTGCGGTCACCGGGCAGTGTATGGATGGTGCCTTTCGCCGTGGATTGATTACCGGCAGCGTCAGACACGATGTACGTGAAGAATTCAGTACCTCCGAAATCGCGACTCGGAGTGTAACGTAGCGATTTATTGCCGGTGGCAATCGAAATACTTCCACCCTTGTCGGGCTGAGTTACGGAGACGATCGAAAGTGCGCCGTTCTGGCCCTCGATGTCATTCGCAAGTACGTTCAGTGGGAAGTCTATGGAGTTTGTTGGAACGTCGAAACTATCGTCGACTGCAACTGGATTGGCAAAGAACAACGCCACATTCACCGTTACCGTGGCCGTTGAAACTTCGCCGGCTCCGTTCTGCATTTGGTAAGTGAATGAATCGGGGCCGATGTAACCACTTGGAGGTGTATAAAGAACTCCCGCGTCGGTAAAGGTTACCAAGCCACCCGATGTTGGTTGGCTGACGTTGATTACTTTGAGTACTTCATTCCCCACGCGAAAATCGTTCGCAAGTACGTCGATAGGGGCTTGAACCGCGTTGCGTGGAATTGTAATTGCGCCCTGACCAGGCCCCGGATCGTCGACAGCAATCACATTGGGGCGAATCAAGATGGCATAGTCTTCAACTTCTCCATCGACTGTCTGACCGGTGGGGCCAACGTTTTGCAGGGTGCTTAAACGCAGGCGAGCGAAAGTTGGTCCCAGAGTTGCCGCAGCTGGCACCGTCACATTAAAGACGGGCAACGCCGCGGTGGTAACAGCCAAGTTGCTGACGATCTGCTCGCTGATTCCGCCAACGGTATCGTTAAAATCGCCGTCGCCATTGAAATCAATCCAAGCTTGCAGATATGCCGTTTGGCCAGTGGTATTTGTGGTGGTAATCGATACTGGGTTGCTACTGCTGCCGATGCGTAGTGGAAACACCGAGTTACCTGCGATGGCGTCCTCGTCATCGATGCCACTGGAATCGTCGCCCAGGCCCGTGGTGGAAAACTGCGACGATGATTCAGCATCCCACAGTGATCCTAACGCCAGGCCCGACAAGAACCCTGCCGAAGCGATACCATAGGTTTGCGGAGCATCGCCAAAGTCAACAGTCAGGCGATTTCCGAAATGTAGGCCGGACATCCGTGGAGCATCGATGGCAGCATTGCCGGTAATCACAACGGTGTGTTCGTTACCGAGTGCAGGACCTGGGAACGTCTGTGTGAAACCAGGGGCGACCACCTCGCGAACCGCATAGGTCCCCGGTGTGCCTGGAAAATTCAATCGGTACGTTCCATCTGCATTGGTCTGAGTTGTGGGTTCGCCAATATCGATGCGATCATCCCCGTCCAAATCGATATAGATAAACACTCCGCCAATGCCTGGCTCCCCAGTATCGCGAATACCATTGCCGTTTGTGTCCTCCCACTTCATGCCGGTAATGGCTGGGTTAATACGCTCGTTGATAAAGTCCTTGCCAGTTATAGTTTGGCCATTGGCAATGCTAATGACGTGAGCGAGATTGGCTGGAACGACCAGTTTTTGGCCTGCGGGAGCATACTCGCGCAGAATGTATAAACCAGGAGCCACCGTCATTTGATAATTGCCGCTGGCATCCGTGAATGTACTGAGTTCATTAGCATCCAGGATGGCGTTGTTGTTGGCATCGTTGTAGATGGTTACGAACTGCAGTGGCAAATCGCCGTTGTCTCTGATGCGATTCAGGTTGGTGTCTTGATATACGCTTCCTCGAATGGTCGCTCCACCCACGGTACCCGTGGCGAGTGCCCAACTAATATTGGATGCGGTATCCTCGATTCCGAATGGTATGTTGCCCGCAGTGGCATCGTAAGTACCCTTGCCAAACACCACTCGAGGGCCATCGTCCGCAGTACCAAACACGCCATCGGGACCCACTGCTGCGTCCTGCTCTACACCCAGACCCGTACTCATTGTCAAGTAAGGCGCATTCACCTGGTGCCAATTACCAAAGTAGTGCCCTGCTTCGTGCGCCACAATGTTGCCGACGACTTCGCCGATCAAGTCAATCTTGGTCTTGGTTCCGCCAATTGGAATCTGATTCAACGACGCGGCAGGACCAGGCGTGGGTACCCCTGGCGCGGAAAGGGTATCCAACAAGACAACTGCAGTTTCAGCGGTTTCAAAATTGCCAATATCGACTGACTGTGCAATGCCATAAAGGCCGGTCAGACCGAGTTGAAGCTGAGTTCCACCAACGATAACTCGACTTACGTTGGGCTGTCCCCAGACGTCGCCGTGATCGCGACTATTGAGAATCTGCAGGTCAAATTGACCTGGGGTTCCAGTCCGCGAGTAGTGACCATTGGTTCCCGTTGTCGGGATGGTACCGGTAAATCGGTAGGCCACGTTTTCGATGATCGAGTCGATGACTCGGTTCTCATCAGCCGGAGAAAGGTTCCAACCAGCCAAGAACGTCGACAAGGAACTCAAGCGGGCTGTGCCGGTCAGCGCCGGAACGAAAGTCCGCCGCGGGATATCTTCCCCATTGAAATCGAGATACAAAATCTGCTTGGTTCCGACGGGTTGCGATTCCAAGTATGGACGGAAGGCCCGCATGGTCATCGAATAATTGCCGGGGCCATCGCTGACGCGCATGTAATACCTACCAGTCGTAGGTATGTTGATTGAAAAACTGACCCGGCCCCCGAATGCCAATGGGCTAGATGCTGGATAAGGCGACGCGGCTCCGGCTGGACTTTGCGGAATGGTGCTTCCGGCAACTTCATTGTTGGCTGCGTCTCGAAGCGAAAGATCCCAGGTCCCACCGTTTGCCAGGAGTTCGACGTCGAAGACATCACCGGCCCGCAGGTCCATGGCGTAAACATCGAAGTCAATCGCGGAAGTGGAGCCGATGACGGTAGCTCTGTCCGGGCGACCGTCCAAAGTGCTCAGCGGGACAAACTGTGCCTGTGCGAGCGTGCTGTTCGGCTCCGTGTCTACACCCGTAAACGCTGGTCCCGGTGCACCCTCACCCGTCAAACCTCCCGATGTGGGAGAGTTGGTCGCCAGGGCACGGTCCATGTAAGTCGAATAATCCATTCCCGGCGTAAACCGTCCGGTATAGGCGCCACTGAAGGGATAGTAGGCTCCATCGGTCCAAGGCGTAGCTGTCAGCAGCTTTCTGTCTTCCAAGGTCTCAAATGTTCGAAGAGCCCCGCGCAGGGATCTGCGATGGAGGTCTGCGCGCTTTGACTTCTGTGATACCTTGGCAGATTTGCGTGATTTCACTTTTCAACGTCCTTAATATCGAATCGCGTGCTGTTGACTGTGACTTTGGAGAAGAGGCGCCACTGAATTCGAGGTGCGAACCCTGATCCGGTTGTACTAATCCGGCTAACCTTAGCAGATTTAGGGTGGTTTCACCCTGCCTGCCGGGGTTTGCAGAATAGATAAGATGTGACAATTGGGCAAAAAGCAGTCTCGATTCTAATTCCACTCCCTCAACTGTCAACGAATCGCTGTGGTTCTCTGATGACAAGGGACTCCAGCAAGTTCCGGCGAAGGTCTATTTTTTAGCATTGTCCGTATTTTGCGACCTTTGCGGGATCTATCTGGCTGCGGCTTAGAACCCGGCTTATGCGCAGAAACGATGAAACTGAAGAGTTGCGGATACTCGCGATCCTCGTGGAAAAATCAAGGAAAAAACAGCATCGTTGAATCTAGGGGGCCGCCTGGACCGGCAAGTGGGCCTGTCCTGCATCGCCAAAGAGGGGGTGGCCTGCAGGGAAATGCGCTTTGAAGCGATTGCACTCGTGCCTCTCATTTTTTTACTTCTAACCAAAGTGCCACCACCCGCAGAATTTCCCATGTTGGTCCCGCGCCATGTCCGATAGCTAGCAAAATATGCATGTAGCACTGCGCCGCCACTCCATTGGCAACTCTCCCCTTCGCAGGCACTGCCCAATCCTGACACCAGACCGTGGAGACGATGAACTGATGAGCAAAAAAGACACCTTTCGCGTTGTCACCCGCGCAAGCGATGGTACGTTTCGTATTCGCGATTTTCCTTCCTCGGATCCGATATTGCATTTGCATACGCAAATTGGCGTCGACGACAGCAGCGCCGATTTGGCTCTGCGGGGGCTTCCCGTTTTTCGTGGCCTAATCGGTCCCATCCCCGAGGGCAAAAACGTCGTCCGCTACGAATCCCCCGAAGTTTTCGAGACAATCACCAAAGAGTGGAGTAGTGCGAAAATAAAGCGTCGTCGTCGCCGAAAATTAGATGCTTTCGGAAACGAAATTGTGATTTCGCCGGAAAATATCGCCTCGGAACTAATCTGACTCAAACTGGCCGTCTGCCAAAATTCCTTCCTATCCACCAATGCTCTCCGCGCTATGCCGATCCAGTTGGGTAACGCGGAGGGCAGTGTCTGAAGCGGTTACAGAAAATCACTCAGGCTTCGATCGTACAGCCGATAGGTCTTGGAACGCTTGAGGTCCGCTCGTTCCAAACTGGCCCGCGACAAGTGATTCGATTCCAAAACCCAGGAGAATTCGCCCGTTTCGACTCCAAGTCTCTGAATGTCGGCCAACATGCGCTCGAGCGCCAACAAGCCAAAGCCCCACTTTTGAAATTCAGGCAGTACGTTGGTGCTCATTAAACGAATTCGTTTCAACTTTCGCTTGCTAGTCAAAAGACGCACAAAGCCGAAGGGAAATAGCCGACCGTCAATCTTCTTGATCACTGGATTAAAGTCCATCAGTCCCAAACCGGCGCCTATCGGCCGACCATCGACTTCAATTACTGTAGTTAACTCGGGCAGTAGCAGGTGCTTTAATCCCTTCGCTTGATGCTCCACTTCCGCATCCGACATCGGTACAAAGCCCCAGGTGCCGACAAGCGATTTGTTATAGATATCCAAAAACAAATGCACTTCCTCGACAAATTTCTTAAGATTGAATGGACGAACTACGACGTTGAATCTTCGCTTGATTTCGCCAATCACAAAGGCCAGCTTCGGGTCGAGTTCTGCGATCATGGAAATGTGCCCTTCGAACGCATACATATCCTGCGTTTTTTCAAACCCAAAGTCGCGGATGTGACGCTCGTAATAAGGCGGGTTGTAGGTCATCAAAAACGTCGGTGGCGTATCGAAGCCTTCGACCAGTAGTCCGAGCTCGTAGTTCAACCCAGGATTGCAGGGACCACGCACGTCGGTCATTCCCAATCCGACCAAGTAGCGACAGGCTTCGGTTAGCAGTCGTTTGGATACTTCCACATCGTCAATCGATTCGAAGAAACCAAAAAAGCCTCGCTTCTCATGGAACCGCTCGTTATGCCCATGGTTGACCAGAGCGGAGATGCGTCCAACGACACGTCCATCCTTTGTGGCAACAAAATTGGCATGCGGATTGCGATCGAAGAAGGGGTGCTTGCGAAATCCAACCAACTCCTGCTGCGCGTGAATCAGCGGCGGAACCCAATTGGGATCGTGGCGATAGAGGTCCCAGAGCAAGCGAATGAACTGCTTCTCATCTCCGCGCCGTTTGTCGACTTGGCGCACTTCGTACGTTGCTGTCATCCGTGGAATCAGTTTTCTAGAGGCCTAAGTTCATCAATGGTACAGACATCAATTTTTCAGTCAGCGGATTGCTCCGCGCGGGCGGTTCGACATTCTATAGGCTTGGGCCCTATCGTTGCCAGTCTCCCTGCAACTTGGCTGCCACTCCCAGCCTACCGTCCGTTGTCTGACTGGAAGGGATACTGGATAATAGCAACTCGCAAAACGGCCCGTGTCTGCGTGCCTGCCCAACCCGCCTTAAGCAATACGTCTTGGTCGCGCGACTAAGACTGGTGTTTACAACTTAGATTCGAAAATCGCTCCCATGCACCACAATATCGATTCCAAGCAACTTGGTCCGCGCGGCGAGGCGATGAGCTCTGCAGTTACCACCTGCGTGCACTGCGGTTTCTGCCTACCTGCTTGCCCGACCTATCAGGAACTGGAGAGCGAAATGGATTCTCCTCGCGGTCGAATTTTGCTCATGAAATCGGTACTCGAAGGCAGCCTAGACATCGAGCAAGCTGCGCCGCACGTGGATCGTTGCCTGGGTTGCCTGGCCTGCGTCACGCATTGTCCATCCGGTGTAATGTATGGTGATCTAATCAGTTCCTATCGCGACCATGTGCGCTCGTCTGGCAAGCGCCCCTGGTCTTTGCGAGATTTACTCGTCGGACTAACGCTGCCCTACAAAGAACGCTTCCGATGGGCCGTCTGGTTGGGAAAACTGACAAAGCCGCTCAACCGATTTGTTCCTAAGCAATTGCAGCCAATGCTGGAATTGGTACCGGGCGATCTTCCGCCGCCACAACCGCTGCCGGTTATCACGCCCGCCGCTGGAAAACGCCGCGGACGTGTCGCTTTACTCGCAGGATGCGCGCAACAGGTGCTTGCCCCCGACATCAATGCTTCGGCTGTGAGAGTGCTTAGCCGCAACGGTATCGAAGTGGTTGTACCGGAAGGACAGGGCTGCTGTGGTGCACTAGCCTGGCATACCGGCCATGGAAAAAAAGCCATCGAGTTTGCCAAGAGGCTGATGGAAACGATTCCAGATGATGTCGATTGTCTAGTCACCACGGCCGCTGGCTGCGGATCCGCGATTCACGAATATCCGCTTCTGTTGGCCGGAACGCCGTGGGAGTCCAAAGGTCGCTCGCTGGCAGAACGTACGTTGGATATCTCCGTCTATCTCGATCGGTTAGAGTTAGTGCCGATTCCGCGTTTGGAGGTTTTGCGTCGCGTGGCATACCATGACGCGTGTCATTTGGCGCACGCTCAAGGCGTTCGATCCGAACCCAGACGCCTATTGAAGCGCGTGCCAGGATTAGAAATTGTTGAATTATCGGATTGTGACACTTGTTGCGGTTCGGCCGGTACCTACAACATCGAACAGCCTGAAATCGCAAAAAAACTAGGGAAACGCAAAGCGGACAGCGTCGTCGCTACTGCGGCTGCGGCTGTCGTCTCCGGAAATATAGGCTGTTTAGTTCAGATCGAAAAACATCTTGCAACTTTGACCGATCGAGTAGCGGTTTTGCACACTATACAGATCCTAGATCGTGCCTATAGAAAGATTCTTTAGTTGTGCATCTTACCCAGGCTTCGCAGTTAATTAGTCCTTGCTATCAGCCGATAGACTGCTTTGTCCAGGCGAAATGTTCGCCACAACTATCCATCTTAACACGCAACTACGGGAACGATTCGGACGATGGCTGTGTCGCAGAAAGTTAGGACGAACGACTTCGAAGCGGTACGCGAGTTCATTCGCGAGGAGCTGTGCGAGAAAAATCAATTAGAGAAGGATGCTTTCCAAATGGCTGAACGCATGCTTACGCGTAAAGGCCAACCCTGCGGTTTTTTCTTCTGCATCTACGGTCCGCGTAGCGTGCGTTTGACAGCTGTTTGGGATCTGCAGAAAGGATCGATTCTTTTTTACGACTCGCTCGGCCGACGCGCTGCAATTTGCCCCGCTCCGGTGTTTCAAGCATAGACCCTACAAAGCACAACAATCGCGAATTATTTGCTAGCACAACAACCCGGCAGATGCAGTTCGCGCTAACATATTGACGACAATAATCACGTCATTTTTCAAGGAGGAACGAGCCGTGCTAATTTTATCCCGCCGCGAGGCAGAGTGCATTTGTTTGGGTGACGATATTGTGCTCACCATTGTGGCGGTTGGGAGAGATAAAGTTCGCATTGGTGTTAAAGCGCCTCCAGGAGTTCGGATACTTCGCAACGAGTTAGAAATTGATGTCAGCGCAGCTGACGTTTCGCTTCCGTTCCCTCAGCCAGAACGCGAGCCAACGCCTTCAGCCTCGAATGTGCCAATCATTCGACGTGTCGCTTAGACCTGCTAACTCGCTGGGCCCAACATGGCCCGCGAAGACTGGTACCCCGCCATTTATCCGAACTCGCGCTGAGCCTGTCAGCGCCAAAAGTAGTCCGCCCAGCTGCACCCTCGGCAGCTGGGCGAGTGCACTTTCACCGAGAGCAACACGGGGCAGGCGATGTCACCGCCCGCG
>JBGSTP010000153.1:0-5340 GCA_041736515.1 Pirellulaceae bacterium | reverse complement strand
TCGACTTATGGGATTCGGCCACCGGGTTTACAAAAATTTCGATCCACGGGCCACAATCATTAAAAAGGCTTGCGACAAATTGCTCGCCAAATTGAACCTGGATGATCCCTTGTTCCAAGTCGCAATGAAGCTGGAGGAAGTCGCGCTTAAAGACGAATATTTCATCGAACGCAAGCTGTATCCCAACGTCGATTTTTATTCCGGTATTATCTATCGCGCGATGGGCTTGCCAACCCAGATGTTCACCGTGTTGTTTGCTATCGGCCGACTGCCGGGGTGGATTGCGCACTGGGTTGAAATGCACCAGTCTCCAACAAATCGAATCGGACGTCCGCGACAGATATATACTGGGCCTACAATTCGCGATGTAGTGCCAAAGTCTCAACGTCCTTAGTTTCCAAGGCTGAGACTCAAGGGAGTGTTTTTACTGTGGCTAGCTCGATTGTCGACGAAGCGATTCAATTGCTCAGTACCCCGCTGAGCCAACCCATTAGCGAATTGAGCCTTCTGCAACAATCGTTACTATTCGCCGAGATTGCCAAGATCTCTTACTACCGTCCAGATATAGTCTGGGAAGCGGTCAGCGCTGTGGGCTTCGAAGAATACGAATACTTCGATCAGGATGGCGCACAAGCTTACTTGATCGCCAATCAGCACGACTGCATTGTAGTATGCCGAGGCACTGAACCCAACGAATGGAATGACATCAAAGCCGATGTTAATGCCATGACTGTGCTGGTCGAGAATGCCGGTCGCGTGCATCGCGGATTTAAGAAAGAGGTCGACGATCTGTGGCCCAAGCTGGAGCATGCCCTGCGCGACAATGACCGACCGTTGTGGTTCACAGGACATTCGCTAGGTGGTGCGATGGCTACCATTTGTGCCGGGCGGTGCAAGCTAGCGGAGATTCCATCCAATCCGGAAGGCTTGTTCACCTTTGGTAGCCCGCGTGTCGGCAATCAGCGTTTTATCAACTTTGTGAAAATTCCGCATTATCGCTGGGTGAATAACAACGATATCGTTGCCCGCGTACCGCCAGTTTGGTTGGGCTACTCCCACAGTGGCCGAGAAATGTATCTGAACGCTTTTGGAAGATTGCGAAAGTACACTCCTTGGCGTAGATTTCGCGATCGGTGGTATGGTTTTTTTCTAACACTACGAAAATGGAAGATCGATCATCTGGCGGACCACTCGATCGCAAAATATGTCGAGTGCGTCAAGCGAGCGCTCGACGATGAGGCGGCCGGCAAGATCAAACCTGTACTCAAGGATCAGGCTTGAAACCCTCTGTTAAATCCCGCTCGCTTAAATCCCGCTCGCTTGCTCCACAGCCCGCGATGGCTGCTCGCGATCTCCGCGGTGGAAGACTCTCTGGGGTTGCCGCAGGTGCTATTGGTTTGGTGGTCTGCTTGGCGCTAGTCACATTGTGGCTGCGGTTGAAGTCCCCCGAGGAAGCGCAGAAAACGACTGCCGAGTTCACTCATTTGAACATCAAGACATGGCATGTGCTCGACGAGCTGCCTTGTGAGCTGGCGCAATTCGAAACCGTTTTCTGGGAACCCAAAGACACAACATCGTTGCGAAACTGGCTGAGAACTGAGGGCAAACTACTAGGCCGACAGGTGCTGGAGATCGGAACAGGAACAGGAATTGTCGCTTTGTGCTGTGGGCACAGTGGGGCCGAGCGAGTTATCGCAACCGACATCAATCCTAACGCGGTCGCCAATGCACGCTACAACGCTGAGCTCTGTGGATTGACGAACAGGGTAGAAGTGAGGCAGGTGCCCCGCAATGCCCCTGGTCCGTTTTCCGTCCTCAATGCCAACGAACAATTCGACTTTATAATGAGCAACCCGCCATGGGAAGATGCGGCGGTTGAAGAGCTTGCAGCTCATGCCCTGTACGACCCGGGATTCGAGCTGCTGGACGGGATGTTGCGGGATGGGGCAAAGTACCTGAAACCGCATGGCAGACTTCTGTTGGCCTATGGTGCCAGAACGGCGATCGATCGCGTGCTGCGTTCTGCACCAAAATTCGGCTGGAGAGCAAGAATTATCGACGAGCGAGAGCTGGAAACTTTGCCTGAAGTTTTTGTGCCGGGAATGCTGCTGGAGCTGAGCCAGAACGGATTTTAGCTTGTCGCTAGCAAACGACTCTTCTGACAACCGACGTTTACTTCAGATCTCAGGAATGGTATGTCGATTACAAAGAGAGCACGCCTCAGCTTGTGAGGCTGGCAACTTCGCAAATACCCAAGCGAGTACCTGTCATGATCGTTCGACTCTGCCTGTCGGTGACTATCCTAGCAATCCTTACAGAATCCGGCTTCGCCCAATCGCGAACTCAGGGCGGAGCAACAGTCGGTGGCGTCGCCGGGGCAGTTATCGGTGGAATCATTGGTCATCAGAATGACGAAACTCCTGAGGGTGCGCTAATTGGTGGAGCTGTGGGAGCAATCACTGGCGGCCTGATTGGTCGAGCTCAGGACAACGAACTCGCGAGACAGCGCGCCTACCAGCAGCAGGCCTACTACCAAGGGCAACAACAAATCTATACTCAACAGCAGGCCGTCGCCGCCGCTGGTGTAAGTATGGCAGATGTGGTGAGTATGTCCCGCAGCGGAATCAGCGAAGCGGTCATCATGAACCATTTGCAGAGTAAAGGAGTGCAACGCCGGTTGGAAGTTAGCGATATCATCGCGCTGCATCAACAGGGCGTCAGCGATACGTTGATTACCGTTATGCAGCAAGCACCGTTGGCAACGCAATTGGCCGCTCCCGCAGCGCAGCAGCAGGTTATTGTCCAGCAGCCCAATGTCATTGTTCGCGAGCAACCAGTGATCTACCGCTCGCCGGTCATTGTCGAAGAATACTACCGGCCCTACCCGGTTCATCGACACTATCATCCCGGCTACCGAGGATCGTCCATGCACATTGGATTTTAATTCTCGCAACTAGACATCCCTCCGCGCTCTCCGGCACCTCGCGTTTCAAGACTTGCTCGTACGCCATGGCGCGCGTACCTCACGATTGTTGCAAACAGGACATCAAACGCCGAGGCACAGAGGAACACGGAGATTTAAGGGCACCAGTCGATCCGATGCCTAGCTGCAATGATTCTTGGATGTTGTTTAGGTGGACAGCGCCACTATGAATCTGCAGCTGGGCCGTAGCCACGGTTTCTTCAGGCATAACCGTGGCTAACGCCAAAGCGGTTAATGATTTACAGACAGCGCGAATCACTACGAATCCCATTCAAATTGGTGCTGTCCAACTTGGGAAGTGCCTTTTTAATCCAATTGTGAGTCGAGAACGCGACGTGCTGCTTGCATCGCGAGTCTGATTTTAGGTAAGCTTGACAAGCCTTGCTTCATCAACCCTACCTGGAATTTCATCATGCCCCGCGTTGACCGTATGATCCTCCCGCGTCGGAACTTCTTGGCCGCCACTGCATTGGCAACTGCAGGTGCCTGTGCACTGCCCCACAGCGTCCTGGCGGAAGGGACGCCCATTGAACATGCCTCTCAGCCACGCCGTCTGCTGAAGACTTTGAAAATCGGCATGGTCCGAGTCCCGGGAACATTGACCGATAAATTCAAGGCTGCCAAACAGGCTGGGTTCGACGGAGTTGAACTCAATAGCCCGGGCATCGACATTGAAGAAACTAGAGCTGCTGTGGCGGCAACCGGCTTGGTTGTTGATGGTTCCGTTTGTTCAACGCACTGGAAAATTCGCCATTCTAGCGCAGATGCGTCTGAGCGGGCGCAGGCTCTACAGGATCTGAAGACGGCGATCGAGCAAACACATGCAGTCGGTGGACACACGGTTCTGCTGGTAGTGGGACATGGGCAAGATGGCACTCCCGATGAAGTTTGGACGAGATCCATAGAAAACATTCGACACGCCCTACCTCTGTGTGCCAAGCTCGGCATGACGATCGCGATCGAAAACGTTTGGAACCAATTCCTGTACCAGCATGATGGTCCCAATGATCAATCGGCTGCAAAATTCGTCGAGTATGTGGATCAGTTCGATTCGCCTTGGGTCGGCATGCAGTTCGACATTGGCAACCACTGGAAGTATGGCAATCCTGCCGATTGGATTCGCCAACTAGGTCGACGGGTGGTCAAGCTAGACATCAAAGGCTTTTCGCGGGCAGCCAACGATTGGGCAGATATAACCCAGGATGACTTGCCATGGGCAGATGTCCGAACGGCGCTCGACGAGATACGATTTGACGGCTGGGTTGCCGCAGAAGTTGACGGAGGCAATGCCGAACGGCTGAAACTCATAGCGCAACAAATCGACAAAGCGCTGAATATTGGCTAGCGATATTCAGTTTTGCAGGAACCTGTCGCGGTAGGCCCAGCCTCTGGATTGAGTCGCTTTAATCGTTGTGTGGACACGTTGTCGAACAACACCTTGACCATTGATCGGCATCTTCCTAACATGAAGAAGTCGCTGAGTACCGTACGGCGACGACTCGAGATGCCTGATAGTGTAATTGGCAACACGAAAGATTCTGATTCTTTTATTCTAGGTTCAAGTCCTAGTCGGGCAGTTTGAAGTTCAACCGAGGTTGTCGCGATTTACACTGGTTTCCCTCAGGTAAATTGTAATTCCTGTTCCCATCGTCCTAGTTTGACTCGGATCTACTGGGAACAAACTGGGAACACTGTTGCTTTAGGGTTGCTTCTACGTCGCTGGTCTCTTCCCCATGTCATGGGAAGAATCACAGTATGGCCAGCATCGAATTACGTGGAAAATCCTATCGAGTCATCTTCCGTTTCAACGGACGGAGGTTTACACGTTCCCTAAAGACGAGAAGTGAACGCGTGGCCACAGCGGCTTTACATTGTCTCGAAGACAATCTTCGGCGTTAGCGAACCTACTGCGTGACCCAGCCTATCGCGAAGCCATAGGAGTACTCCAGATGATATCCAAGTCCCCTGAGGATCTTCAATACTACGAAGACCGGTCGAAGTATCTGCGCGATGAACGGGGCAAGTTGCTCGCCGCTCGCGAAGAAGGACGCGAACAAGGGGAGCAAATTGGACTTGCGAAGGGCGCTTTGGCAGGCAAGGTTCAATTGCTACAGGAGTTGCTGGGGGACATGCCTACAACCGCCAATGAACTCCAATCACTAAGCGTTGACATACTTGCGACTCAGTTCGCAGAACTTCAACAGCGGCTTCGCGACCAGTGCGTAGGCCGAAAACATGAAAAGCTTCGACTAAAGGAGAAACTGCACCATCGTGGTGACTGTCCTTTAGAAACGTGGTAGACCTTGGAATATTGAAAACCCCAATTTCTCCACAAAAGGAAACTATTGTCATGCGAT
>JBGSTP010000139.1:0-16129 GCA_041736515.1 Pirellulaceae bacterium | reverse complement strand
CGTCGCGAACCGGCCCGATCGATTCGAACCCCGGCAGCGGAAGAGACGCGACGGAGCTTACGACCTACTCACCCAGCCGAGACACATTGCGAAACAAGAAATCCAGCAACGACTGAAACGTTAACTAAGTGCCATTCGTGTCACCTACCGCCGTCGCTGGCGCGCCTGGTTTGTCTTGAGCTAGTGTGGATGATGGCGGTAGCAGCTCCGAAAAACAGAAGCAGCCGAGTGCCAAAGCGATACCTTGCAACAGGTTCAATGCAATCTCCTACGAATTCAAAGGAGTCGGCTGATTCTCTGTGTCGAATTACGTGTCGCGAGCTTATCTGGCGGATATCGAAGCCGACCGCTTCCTATCCGACAAAGGCTACTTTTCCAGTCGATTGAAATACTCATCGAGACCCGCGCGGAACTCCTCCGGTAGTATGCGTCCGGTTTCACCGGTTGCTTGGGCTACGTCGCGAGCTTCGCGCCGCTCATTCTGGTTAAGACCGCTACCCAGCAGAGCCAGGGCGGAATCTTGAGTTGTGCCAGTACCACCGCCACCGGGACTCGAGCCTCCTCCACCGCCTGCCTTTGGATTGATGCGTTTGCATTGCAACAGTAGCTCAATTGCCTCAGTTTCGGCGGCGATTGCCGCTGCTCCGGTATCGGTTGAAGCCAAAATGCGAGTGGCGTCCGCCATAACGGTACTGACCGCCGACAGCAAACTAATTTCCTTGCCGAAGCGGGCGCCGCCATCGGGGAGCAGTTCGATGGCCGTAACAACTTCATCGGTACGTGTACGAAGTCCGGTTTGCGTTTCGCTTAGTCGTTGGGCTTCTTGGGCATGCAGAACTTTCTCCAAGCCCGGTCGCGCTTGTTCGGCAACTCTCGTTTCCTCGCGCAAATTGACTTCGCTCTCCAGGATCTTCAAAACTTCCAAAATCAGCGATGGCGGCAGCGCATCGGATGTCTTTGAACCGGGGCATTGCCCGCTGCAGGCTGGATCGACGAGATCTTCTCCCCAGCGGTCCATAGTATCCGACCAATATTCGGCTTGGGCGATCGACATACCTTGCTGGCGAGGTATTTCTTCGCCGAGCGACCGGAGCGCTTCCAAAACATTGGATTGCTTCATGTCGTCCAAGACCAATTTAAATTGGTTCATTCTGCGTCGTTCGAAGTACGCCTGCATATCGTCCATGATGTACGACATGTTCTGGCTGCTTTTCTCCTCTACAACAGCCAATTCCCCCAGCATTTGACGATCGTTCGTTTCAATATTCGATGCCACACCGAATACCGCGTTGATGCGTGTGCCAATTTTCTCAGCAACTTGATTTTGTTCTCGAGATGCTGCCTTGAGCCGCTTTACTAATGTCGATCCTTCAAGATTTGCCAATACTGTGTTGAGTTCGTCTGCGATCTTCTCGAACTCGGCGAGCAGGTTCGCCTGCTCTTCGATGGCCATATCCACCGCGGGCTCCTCATCCTCCGGTTGCTCTTCAGGCGGTTGTTCGCCATTCGATTTAGGCGCTGGTCCGGCTAAAGTGGTTTGCGGCAAAGATAGCTTGGAGCCGTTGTACTTCTTTTTCTTGTTTGGCTCATTCGGCTCACTCTCATCCTGGGGCTGCACCGATGACTCCATGTCGGCGATTTTTGGTATCTGCGGAGCATTTGCATCCTGCTTTTCATCTTCCTTAGGTTCCTCTTCGCCGGCCGCCCCGCCAGGAGATGAGCGCATTTTTCCAGCCTGCGGTGCACTCGGCTTTTTACTTCCGGAGCGGGCCAGCGACTTTTGAGTCGACGCCTTATCGAGCAGATCTGAAACGGAAGGCATACGGTTTTCGCCGATGTCGTTCAGCACCTGCAGCATCTCGTCCCAGCGATCCAAATGTCCAACGCCAATTTCCGGATTGCGCGAGGCTTGTCGCAGCAATCCTTCGCCAGCTTTCGATAGCGACGAAAGTCTGCGTGCGTTGGCGTTTTCTGACGCCGCCTGGCGCCTCAGTTCGCTGCGCATGTCTTCGTCAGCCAACTCTTCGGATGACATGGCGCGTAGACGCTTGTTGCCTTCATGAAGCTGCAACTCTTTATCGCGTACGTCGAGTGCGGCACGGTGCCACTTACTCAATTGACTGGTAATCCAAATTGCGTGCTCTTCGGCAGTCAATATGAACAGAATATGCGGCGGCGTGTAAGTTCGCTCGCGACCTGGAAAATAATCCTCCGTCCACAATCGTACTTCGATCGGCTGAGGGCTAATTCCCAGAGCAACCGCGGAAAACGCCGCCGGAACCTGCATCGATGTTTGCGTTGGATCGCCCGCCGAAAGCAGTTTCTCACCCTCTGCTGGCTTGGCAACCAGCCGTTCGTCGATTCCCTTCCAGCTGATTCCGATGCGTTTAATACCAAAATCATCCGCTGCTAGTGCTTGAAAATTAATCTGTTCACTGTCCAGCACCACCGCTTGTTTGGGCATATCCTGAGAAACAATCGATGGGAATTCGTCCACCATGGGTTCTACCAACAATTCGAACGGCTCTTTGCAGGCAAGGCCGTCGTGGTCCTGCCACCACATAGCTAACCGGGCAGGGGCCTGGTCCAAGGCGAGGGGTTTGGATGCAAATTCTGCTTTATTCGTAGCGGTCATTTCGTCATTGATTTTTGCAAGTGCAATCTCTCGCGAGGCAGTAGCTGAAACCCGAACTGTCGACCCTTCCACCACACTCAGAGACCCGCTGCGCACATCCTGCTCGTAGGCCTCGCTGCGTTCGAGATACGCAGGAAGTTGGATTGAGGCTGTCGCGCTAACAAGTTCCGGGCGAAACTTGGGCTCGACGCGAAGTACTTGCGAGAAATCGCCCGTGCGCAATTTCAGTGAAACTGTTTCCGTTTGAGGCGGGATTTCAAACAAGTAACTATTCTCTGCCTTGGGTGCCGACATGGCCGGTAGGCTACCGATCTGCAATTGCGCAGAGTCCGGTTGCCAGCGCGAGTCGGCGCTCAAGCTTACTCGCAACTCGGTTGGCTCGCCGTGCGGCACAACACGGTGTGGCGCGAGAGGGTCGAGCGCGGTAAAAGTATAGCGAGGCGTATTGCGCCACGGGGCCGAGAAGCGAGCCCAGGCATTACTGGCGGCCGTCGGGAAAAGGACGGCTAGAAGCAGCGTGGCTAGAGCGGACAATCCCAGCACCGTTGTAAGGCTTCGTAGTCGGGTAGGTGGGGCAGCTGCGTTGAAATTGCGACTCTTGGCCGCTTCCGCAACCTGGGAAATCGCTGCCGCACAGAGCGTGCGCGAGCGTGCTTGCTCGGAATCGTTCTCCGCTAACTCAATTACGCTCAATAATTGGTCGCCAACATTTGGCTCGCGAACTCGAAGCAACCGCGCCAGTTGATCCAAACGACGATTCTTCCAGACCCAACGATGAATCGCCCGAGGCACGAACAGCCACAGCGCAAGCGAAGTCAAGAAAATGACTATTCGAGCTTCGCGGGGAGTGTCCAGCAAGCGATCGCAAACGTAAACCGTCAGGAACGCGAGCAGCAGGCCGACGGCGCCAATCGCGAACGCTTCAACAATTTTGGTCGTCCACACCCTGCCGCGAAACGCGCGCAACTGTTGCTTGAGCGAGTCAGGGACCACGAGCTTAGGGCTGTGGGTGCGCGAACCTAAATTCTGCGATTGACTCATTCGTGAACTCCTGAGCGTTAAATGAACTCAATAAGTTTTCATGGCTGTCGTCGCTTTAGCTGGCCATCACCTGTCGTCAGATCAGGCCGACCATCTTCCTACCGACCCAAAAAGCGCCGAGCAAAGCTATTAGCGTAGCGGCAATCAGCGGGTGACTCCATAGTTGCACGCGCCGAATTTCAGTTGGAGGCTCAGGAAGTTCAGAAATTGCCTTGGTAATTTGGGTAAGGTCGTCTGCAGCAAGCATCTTTCCACGGGTGACGCGGGCCAATTCTTCCAGAACTTCGGGCCTGGCGGGCTTTCCTACCTGTTCTAAGGTGGCGCCCTGTACAAACAGCGACGTGCGCAGCTCGCTGTCATTTTGTTGGCAACGCAAAATAACTTCGTGCGTTCCGGGCTCGGTCGCGGTGAACGCACCGGCGAAGGCTCCCCACTCGGCACCACTGCTGGTCATTTGAACTGTTTCCGTGCGGCCGGAGGGGGCAACGATGCGGGCGACCACCTCGCCCTTACTCAGCGGCTCGCCACTTTTCTCCATCACATTAGCGCTCAATGCGACAGTTTGACGGACTTGAGGCTGCTCGGGTGAGTAATAAAACCGCATCAACTCACCCTCTGCCATATTGCGCTGATAAGCCATCCAGCGCACGACTTGTCCCCAGAATCGATAGTGATACAAATCTTCGACCCCTCGCCGCCAACGCCAGGCTCCATCGGTCCCCATAAACAGGACTTTGCCGGTGCCATAAGTTCGTGTGACTAAGAGCGGTATGCGTCCGTATTCATTGGATGACTCTTGGTGCACGGCTAAAATATCTGTGCCCGCTTTGGCTCGAACAATCGGAGCATGCCATTGAAACCCAGGCAAGCTCTCCCAGACTTGCATGTTCTCATCCTGCGTGTCGGCGAGTTTGGTGAGCAAGCTCCTGCGGCCAAGTTCGGTGAGTGCAAAGTGGCTAGGAGTTCGCGAGCCCCATCCTGTGGGCTGTCCGGAATCAAACGCAACTGGCAGGAGTGGGTCCAAAGGAGAATTGACCAGCGATAGCATGTAACCTTTAAGACCGGGCATGAATACTAACCCGCTCGCCTGCTGTTCTACGAGCCCCTTGAGTAATCGACACTGCTCCTCGGTCAGCTGCCCTTCCTCGATGCCAACATCACCGAGAAATATAACGTCATACTGTGCTAGTTCCTCTAGCTTGTCAGGAAACGCAGGTAGATAGTCGCGATTGCCGCCGCCAACTTTGCTAAGTCCCGGATGAAATAGCAGGCAATTAACTTCAATGCCGGGATCTCGCGATAGAGCGTTTCGGAGGTATCGATATTCCCACCGCGGCAATGATTCGACGACCAACACTTTCAATTTTTCTTCGCGGATTGCGATGGGCGTCTCGCGATGGTTGTTTTCTTTAATTCTCTCTTCCGGATGGGGCGGAACGTGCAGCGACAGCGTATAGTCGCCAACTCCTTCTGGCTTCCAAAGAATAGCGTCCGAAGTCCGTCCCATCGCAGCCACGCGAACCTGATGTTTGATAATCGTGCCGTCGGAAACTTTCAATTCGATCTGTGCGACGTGATCGCGTGGTAGCGAGCTCTCAATGGTGAACGGCAATCGTACGTTCTTGCCACCGACACCAAACGTGGGCACATCAAAACTGAGCAGATCCAAATCGGGAAGACGGGTCTGGCTTCCAATGGGTACTGCAAAAATTGGAATTTGCTCAAGCCGCAGTCGCATGGCCGCCTGCACCGGCGGCAACCCATCGTTCCAATCGCCATCGGAGGCCATCACGACCGCCCGCAAATTTGCGTGCTTGTCGCGAGCGTCAGCGATAGCCTGATGCAGATTGCTTCGCGAGCCATTGTTGTCGCTGGCGAAAGCCGTAGTTACGACCTCCGTTTCGTCGCCCAGAGCCTCCCAGGTGGATTCATCCATAAAAGGCTCAGTGGCGCGTCGGCGAGTAATCAACGGTGTGGACTGGCTGTCACCAATTCCTACATCCTGCGTATTCATGCTCAGCGACTGATCGACCAACACGACCACAGTAGGTTTTTCGGTGGGCTTGAACTCCTCAACCGTTTCCGGCTGATTCAGCAGAAAGACACAGAACCCGACGATCGCAATTCTTAACAGCTCTAGCAGCCCGACCGCACCTCGATATCCACTTCTCCGCCACGCAAACCAACTCAGCACGAGGACGATTAGCATCGTCGCGATCGAAATCGCGAGCGTGAGCGTGGTCCATTGAAATCCAAAGCTTGTTTGCGACATATTCGAAATCTAGTTGGTGCGATTAATGACATTGCGTGGCAAACATAGGAACGCCTCCAAAAGCAAAGCGACGATCATGGCAATCAGGAAGAATCTCCAAACTTCGCGGACGATGCCCGATAAGTTGCCAGCTTGATCGTCGACTCGAGCAAAGGACAGACCTGCGAAAAGCGACTCAACTTTACTGTCTTCAAGGACTTCGCGCTGATCTTCACCAGGGCTGCGGTTAACTGCCAAGAGTCGGTCATCGGCCTGGTAAATACCTGATTGGGATCCGTATTCAGTGGAGAGGGAGTTGCTGTCGCCTGCCAGTTGTCGCCACTGGTCAGTCGGCTCTTTCGACTCACCAGCCAGTCGCTGAGTCGTATTGCCTAGCACCGATTGTCCGCGTTCCACGGCGCGCTGCACGGCGACAAACAATACAATTCCGCTTTCTGCCAAAGTGGAAGCCTTGGGATCAGGCGAGGCGGAAAAAAAATACACTCCGCCGCGCGATGTGGGCACACGCGCAAGCAATGCATCGCCACCCGTTAAAGTTGCCAACATCGATATCTCACCTTCGACAGACAATGTGCTGTAACCCGACAGCTCCAACTGCCCAACCGGCAAACCAGCGCCGCTTTTCGTTGCGGCCAACAGATCCTGGTCACCGCGCCAATTCTCGACCATCACTTTTTTCTCGCTGCCGATCCACTTATTCCAGGCGACTCCCATAAATCGTGTTGGGCTATCTGTTTCTGCTCCGTTGGACAGGCTCGAGGGCGGAAAAAAGATGACTTGTCCACCGCCCTTCACATAGCTTTCTACGGCTGGTGCGGTCGAACGATCCGGTAACGCTGTCTGCCACAACAGCAGAGCGGCGTTATCCAGCACTAGCGAATCAAGCTGTTCCGGCGCCAGCACTTCGACGCTCGAATTGGAACTGCCGTCAGCTGCCACTGCCGCTGCGATTTCGAGAGGTCGAGTCACAGCACGGTCTTCGCTAACTACGACGACGCGACGAACTGGTGGATCGTCGAACACGAAATAAAACTCATTGTCGGCATTGTTCTCATCCGCGGGTATCGAAACTCGGCCCCAACCCTTGGTTTGATTGTTCGCCAAGGCAACGCGATGGTTGCGAATTTCGGTTTGTGCGCCGCTTAGTTCCACATTCAACTCGCTCCGCGCGCCTTCGATTTCAATCTGCACGGGAATGACGATTTTGTCATCGGCAGAGAGGTTCTCGCTAGATCGAGACAGTTGGAGAGACACCAGCAAGCTGTTGCTGCCGCCTCCCGTTGCGTTGGCTGTTTCGCGCCGTGCGTCGGTGACCCGAATCGACAGGTTCTTCGTGGGCTGATTGGGATAAGCCAGCAAATGAAAACGAACGGTTTGCGGCAGTCTTTCAAACCCCTCGCGAACAACGCTCCAAGTTCCACTTTCTACGTTCCAATCGGCTGCGCGCAAATCCGAACAGATCCAGACTTCGCTTGGCCCAGGATTATTTGTTTTGAAATAATCCAGCGCGGTTTGCATCATCGTGGGTAAGTCTGAGGCCGCAGCGGAACTCTGCATGGCTGGCGAATCTAACAATCCCTTGAGCGTATCGAATGACTGAGCCGAACCACCTACGGCATCGATGGCTACCCAATGAGCGGAGCCTAACGTCTCCAAGGCTTGTGCTAGTTGACGACGCCCGGTATCCAGCTTGGATGTGCCACCGATGCCCTGCTGAAGCATGCTTGGAGAGCGATCCAGCAACACTAGCGTTGTATCCAATTTACCTCCACCAGAAAGTCCCAGCAGGCCGCTGGCCAGCGGACGGGCGATAGCGAAAATCAACCCCGCAACAGCTAACGTGCGCATCGCCAATATCAACCATTGTCGGATGCGTGCAAAACCGCGATTCATGCGATTGGCTGCAAGCAGGAACATCATGGCGCCCCAACGCTTGGTTTGGTAACGCCATTGATTGATCAGGTGGATCAAAATTGGCAGCGCAATCAACGGGAGAGCTATCAACATCAGCGGTTGCAGGAAGCTCATCGCGCGCTCCTATGGTAAGCGCGATCAACCAGGAAATTCGTCAGCTCTTGCGCGTAGGGTGAATCGATCGAAATGCGGCGATAGTCTACTGCCGTTTCCAACACCACTTTTCGCAGCAGTTCCAAGTACTCCCTGAGTGCTTTGTGGTAACGGTCGACGATCTCGACTGGGTCAGCAAATATCGCAGTACCACCCTCCAAATCGATGAAGCGGGTCGGTCTCTGAAAAGCGAAAGCCAACTCCTCGGGGTCCAAAAGATGAAAAGCGGTGACATCGTGTTTGCGAAATCGAAGATGTTCGAAGCAGTCGCGCAGGCTCGCAGGATCGACGAAGAAATCCGACAGAATGATGATCAACGCCCGCTGTCGGACAGTTTCAGCCAACTCGTGAAGGATTTTTACCAGTCCTGTTTCGCCCTGTGGCGCGACCTGTTCGAGCGTGTCGTAGAGCGTCGTAAGGTGCGCTGGATTGCGGCGCGGCGGAATATTTTGCATCACACCCGCCGCAACGGTTGCCAAACCAACCGCGTCGCCCTGTTGTATGGCTAAATAGCTGAGTGCCGCTGTTATTCGCCGCGCATACTCGATTTTTGTAGTTCCCACCGAGCCAAATTCCATCGAGCCACTGGTGTCGAGCACCACGACCATCCTTAAATTGGTGTCAGCTTCGAACTCCTTGATGTAGAACCGATCAGATCGCCCGTAAGCGCGCCAATCCAAACGCCGCAAGTCGTCGCCGGGAACGTACTTTCGGTATTCTGCAAACTCCACGCTCGCTCCGCGATGAGGGCTGGCGTGTCGCCCCGAAACGCTGCCCAACATCGGCTTGCGCGACATCAGCGGCAAAGCGCCGAGCTGTGCTAAGATCGCCGGGTCAACAAAACTTCGCTGTTTGCGTTCTAGTGTCATGCAGGGAAGGACCGTTTGGTGCGAGCCGGTGTGATAGGGAGCTGATTTGCCTGCGAGCTGATTTGCCTGCGAGTCCCCAGCATGTCAATGCATTGGGAACTCGGGCGCAGCAGTCGCCGTCCTAGGCGTCTGGTGTCTCTTCAACTAGACGCTTGATGATGTCCTTGGCTGAAACGCGTTCCGCTTGCGCCGCAAACGTGGTAATGATCCGATGGGTCAACACTGCAGCTGAAACAGCTTTGACGTCTTCGATCCGCACCATGTAACTGCCATACAATGCCGCTCGCGCCTTGGCACCCAAGATCAAGTTCTGAACGGCGCGGGGCCCGCCTCCCCATGCCACTAGCGGCTTCAGCCACGCTGGGGAGGTTTCGCCATTGGGTCTGGTCTTGCGAACCAACCGCGCCGCATACGTGTAGATGTGGTCCGGTACTGGTACGCGACGCACCAGGCTTTGATGAGAAATAATCTCCTCCGCTGTCATAAGGTGATCCAGCGTGGGCAGCGCCTCACCGGTAGTTGTGCGCGCAATCTGAATTTCTTCTTCTTCGTTCGGGTAATCCAGCTCAATCAACGACATAAATCGATCCAGTTGCGCTTCAGGCAAAGGATACGTCCCCTCTTGCTCAACCGGATTTTGCGTGGCCAGCACCATGAACGGAGCATCGAGTTCAAAGACCTTACCCAAGACTGTGACACGATGCTCTTGCATCGCCTCCAGCATGGCAGCCTGCGTCTTCGGCGGCGCACGATTGATTTCGTCAGCCAATACGATGTTGGCAAACACAGGACCATGTACAAACTGGAATTCGCGACGGCCATGCTCGCCCTCTTGCAGAATGTCAGTACCCGTAATATCCATGGGCATCAGGTCGGGTGTGAACTGAATGCGACTGTACTTCAGCGACATTGTCTCCGCCAGCTTGCTCACCAACAGCGTCTTAGCCAAACCGGGAACACCCATAAGCAGTGCGTGCCTGCGTGCGAACAAGCAAATGGCCAATTGCTCAATCGTGTCGCGCTGCCCCACTATCACGCGTCCCAACTCATCGACAAGTCGTCGGTAGGCTTCGCGTAAGCGGTCAATGGCTTGGACATCATCGCCGCTCAACGGCTTAACTTCGCTCGACGACGCTAGACTCATATTGGTTCCTAAGCTCAAGAAGCCTATCGAGATGGAGACGCCAACGTGCAATTGCAGGGTGCAATGGGAAACGACAAAAACGGGTCGGTCCCAACATGCACGTGACAAGCCAGCATTATAAACAGAAGTATTTAGCGTGCTCTGGCGATTCGCAATTTACGTAGCAGATTTACGCAGCTGATTTTCGATGCACCTTCATATGGGACGCGCGCTGATCCAATGGAGCTCAAACGACGATCTAACGAGCGAGAATCAATCTCTGGCTTCCCAATCAAGTTAGGTATTTTCGCCCAAAAACGTGAAAAGCCCCGTAGGCTGGCACGTCAACAAACTGCGCTCGTAAATCCGATCCGATTGCTTTTTGTCTCGGCCTTTCAAGCCATTCCAATCCCAAAAAACACACCATCTGGCGCGCACCCAAATGGGTGGTTTCTGAAGCAGGATTGGCCCCTGAGCGGGGGTTTTGCGCGACCTGGGTCCTTGCGGGCAATGGCGGATTTAACGGAAAACACTTTCAAAACTTGGCATTTTAATTGCTTTCGGCAGAATGCTCAGTTCTGCCAAACATATCTGGTCCTGTGAGTTATGCTGTTAAACAGTAGGTCCAGTAGCCTTGGATGGCGCACTGAAGGCAAATCTTCCTGAAACGTTCGATCGATGGTAACTAGCAGCACAAAAATGGGACGCGGCATATTCGCAATTGAGGGCGAATGGCATTCCGATTTGCGCCAGGGTTTGAGCTTTCGACCCATTGTCGAACTGTTGTCGAAGATGGACAGTCGCATATCTTTTGTACACCGCGATGCGGCTACTCGCGAAGAACTTTTCTATTACTTGGACAAGTGGACGCAAAAGCGTTACTCGCGATATCCCATTCTTTATCTGGGTTACCATGGAGTTCAAGAGTGTATTTTGATTGGCGATGGCCGCAGCAAAGATCGCCAGCTGAGCTTGAATGAACTCGGCAAGCAACTCGAAGGGCGATGCGCACAACGTATTATTTACTTGGGCAGTTGCGAAACGATGAAAATGGACGGCAGAAAGCTGAAAGCCTTTTTGCGGCAGACCGGAGCCTTGGCGGTGTGCGGGTATAGAGAGCAGGTCAACATGTTGCGATCGGCGGCCTTTGAATTGTTGTTGTTTCATGCATTGCTGCAAAATACGCTGACGATTCAGGGCGCACGAGCTACCGAGCGAAACATCCAGCGGGACGAAAAGCCGCTGTGCCGCGATCTTGGTTTCCGCATGGTAGTGCGCACTCCGTCCTAGCAGCAGCCCGCAGACTTGTTTTGCGGCTCCGGCGGGATGGCTGCAAATCCTATACTATGCGCCTGTCTTTCGCCCCATTTCTGCTGAATTCTCGGCATCGTTTCTGCTCAGCGCTGTTTCTGCTCAGCGCTGGTGCTCCCTCAAGAATTGTCTCGCTCAGCAGCGACTTGACGATTGAGAGCGACTTGGCGATTGAAATAGTACTACACTACTATTAGCCGATTATTAGCCAACAAAAAGCGGACGGCGAGCGGACCAGCGGATGATTGCAGAAGGAGTTTTTAAGGTGAAGGCAAGCGATGCAACAGCAACTTTTTTTAATAGGGCCGCTGACCAACTCCGCTTGCCGGACTGGGTAAGAAAACTGCTGCTTACGTCCAAACGCGAGTTAGCCGTACAGGTCGTGGTCGAAATGGATGACGGAAGAATCGAAACCTATCTTGGTTATCGCGTCCAACACGACAACGCCCGTGGGCCGATGAAGGGCGGCTTGCGTTATCATCCCGAAGTTGACTTGGATGAAGTCCGCTCGCTGGCAAGCCTAATGACCTGGAAAACGGCTGTCGTCGACATTCCTTATGGTGGTGCAAAGGGCGGTGTGGCAGTTGACCCACGCACGCTTTCTCGCAAGGAGCTCGAAAGATTAACGCGCGCGTTTGTGGATGGTATTCATGATGTGATCGGTCCAGATACCGACATCCCAGCTCCGGATATGGGTACGAACCACGAAGTCATGTCCTGGATTAGAAATCAGTGGGAAAAATATCATGGCTTCAACCCAGCCGTAATCACAGGTAAGCCCGTCGAAGAGTATGGAGCGAAGGGGAGGGAGGAGGCAACGGGCCGCGGGGTCGGCATCTTAGCCCTGAAGTTGCTCAAGCGAATGGGACTCAAGCCCGAAAACTGCCGCACTGCCATTCAAGGCTTTGGCAATGTCGGATCCCATGCCGCCAAGTTTATGAGCGAGAGCATGTTCCCAATCGTTGCTGTGAGCGATTTATCGGGATGCTACTACAAAGCCAGCGGTCTCGATGTCAAAGCGGCCCTGCGGCACACGCTCGAGCACGGCTCCTTAGCCGGATTTAAGCAAGCAGAATCGATGCCGGTTGACGAACTACTGACCTTGGACGCAGATCTCCTGATCCCTGCAGCCCTTGGTGGCGTCATACACGAAGGGAACGTGAGTGGTATACAGGCCAAGAGCATCATCGAAGCCGCCAACGGCCCAATAACACCCGAAGCGCATGACCACCTCGTCAGCCGCGGTATTACGGTCTTGCCAGACATTCTTGCCAATGCCGGTGGAGTCACGGTTAGCTACTTCGAATGGGTGCAGAACAGGCAGCATTATCGCTGGAGTCTGGACCGCGTGCGTCAGGAGCTAGAGCGGACGCTCGCTGATGCGTTCGAGCACGTTTGGCAACTCTCTCAGGAACACCAGGTCGATTTGCGAACGGCGGCATTCATGCTGGCCATTCAGCGAGTCCACCGCGCCACCGAGTTGGCTGGAATCGCCAGTTAACCAATCGCCAGTCTACCGTTGGCTGGTTGACACCAGCCCGCAGCGACTGAAATTTCAAGGACGAGACGGTTTACACGCAGAGACGGAAGCCACGAAAATTGTTTGGCGAAAAGGAACTTTTCACGATCCGGTGTGTTTGAATAACCAATCCGTATCGTTTTAGGCCGGTGCCTTCTGGCACCTCTTATCGCCCAGTTTAACCAACCACGGAACTCCTAACATGTTCGTCTTTCGGGCTGCGATTCTGATCGCTTTCTTGATTCTTGCCTCGCGGGCAATCGCCAGCGACCTGACCGCCGAGCAATTGAGTTTCTTTGAAGCCAAAATTCGTCCCGTATTGATTAAGGAGTGCTACAGTTGCCACAGCAGCAAAGCTGGCAATGTACGCGGCGGATTGCGATTGGACACCCAGGCTCTAATGCACATTGGTGGCAGTACCGGTCCGGCTATTGTTCCAGGTAATCTTGACGAAAGCCTGTTGTATTCTGCCATCTTGCATCAAGACTTCGAAATGCCGCCCAAGCGCAAGCTATCTCAGTCGGTAATCGAAGATTTCCGTCGCTGGATTGAGATGGGTGCTCCTGACCCGCGAGTTTCGGAAGTGGGCGAGATAAAGCCATCCATCTCCGAGTCGGATATACAGGAGGCAAGAAAGAACTTCTGGGCCTATCAGCCACCCGTTAAGCGCAAGCTCCCCGCTGTTGCGGATGCGAGTTGGCCAAGTACGGACATCGACCATTTCATCCTCGATAAACTTGAAGCAGCCGCTTTATCTCCTGCCCCTGACGCCGAACCAACGATCGTGTTGCGGAGACTGTGTTTCGATCTCATCGGCTTGCCCCCCAGTCCAAAACAAATCGAAGACTTTAGGACAGCATGGGAAAAGGATCCCAGTCGGGCTATTGCGGGACTGGTTGATCAGCTGCTGGAATCCACGCAATATGGTGAGCGTTGGGGAAGGCACTGGTTGGATGTTGCGAGATACGCAGAATCCACTGGTCGCGAAGTCAATATGACGTACTCAAATGCATGGCGTTATCGGGACTACGTCATTGATTCATTCAATGCAGACAAACCTTACAACGAATTCGTACAGGAACAAATTGCAGGCGACCTGCTACCAGCTAAATCCGATCCTGAGTGGGCAGAACAGCTCATTGCCACCACCTTCTTGGCGATAGGTCCAAAGAACGTAAACGAGCAAAACCGTGTGCAGTTCGCGGCTGATGTCGCTGACGAACAAATCGATGCTACGACTAGAGTCTTTCTCGGCATGTCTGTCTCCTGTGCGCGATGCCACGATCACAAGTTTGACGCTATTCCACAAGCGGACTATTACGCCTTGGCAGGAATCTTTGGCAACTTGGCTACCTACTTTGGAAATCCGCCCTCGGAGCTTGGCGGGTACAACTCGGTGCAGCAACGACAGAACAGCAGTTTAATACGGCTACCAGTTGAGGACGCCAATCCGTTCGATAAGCACTACAGTCCTGAGGAGTTGGAGAGCCTAAAGGCAGAAATCGTAGCCGCACAGAAAGAGCTTGCAGAAATTCGCCGCACACGACCGGGCGAGGGTGGTCCCGACGCAGCAGGCAATTCCCAACGAATGCGGATCGTGCTTACCAATAAGCTGGCTGAGCTTACTGCCAAGCTTGCAGTGGTCGATTCCACAGGAGCTCCGCTGAGCTTCTGTATGGGAGTACAAGAAAAGGGGACTCCCAAAGATAAGCCACTGCTGGTTCGCGGCGAGATTGATCTAGCGAGTCGAACCATTGCGCGTGGTCTTCCTCAAGTCCTGTGCACGAAACCCATTGCCATCGAGCCCAATCAGAGTGGTAGACTGCAGCTGGCGCGATGGTTGGGTAGCGACGAAAATACGCTCGCTGCGAGAGTGATGGTCAACCGTATCTGGCAGTATTTGCTCGGCAAGGGAATTGTTGATTCAACGGAGAATTTTGGGGTTACCGGTCAGGCCCCAAGCCACCCTGAGCTACTTGACTATTTGTCCGTGCGCTTTGTTGAATCGGGCTGGTCGGTAAAGAGCCTGATTCGCGACATCACGAATTCCCGCGTCTATCGCATCCAGTCTATTCATGACGACCGTAGTCATGAAGCCGATCCAGACAACGCGCTGCTCTGGAGGGCGCACTCGAGACGATTGGACGCCGAGGCGATTCGAGATGCCATGCTCACAATCAGTAATGAAATAGAATTGCAGCCGCCGCGCGGAAGCGAAGTCGCCAAAGCCGGCTATACGCGTGTCCGCGACGGGATCTTGGGAGATCCTCGAGAACTGATTCGGCAAGCAACCATGGAAGCGGGCAAAGCGCGGGCGGCAGAGGCCATGCGCGGCCGCCTTAGAACTGGCTTGAATTCCGCAGGCAGGCTGCGTTTTCCATTCAATGCACCCGCTGCGGGAAGTTCGTCGAATGTTGAGTCGCTCATGTCGGAAACGATGCGAAAACTCACCCATCAGTTGGATATGGAAGAGGCAAAGTACCGCAGCGTGTATTTACCAATCGTCCGCGACGAAGTTCCAAGGTCTCTGGAGGTGTTCGACTTCGCCGATGCCGACTCTATCGTTGGAACTCGCGAGTCTTCCAACACTCCCAACCAAGCGTTGTACATGCTCAACAATCGCTTCGTCATTCAACAAAGCGATGCTTTTGCCCGACGTATTGCTACAGAGAATGCTCAATTGAAGGATCAAATTGAGTCTGCTTTTTTGCTGGCTTTCGCGCGTCCGCCAACGCAGAGCGAGCGAGCGGCAACTCAGACCTTCCTGCGTAGCTTTGCGACTGTCGCCAAATCACGTTCTGCCGAGGCGGCGACCGGCGGGCTGTCTGCATTTTGCCAAAGTCTGCTTGCGTCAGCCGAGTTTCGAACCATCGAGTAAACGTCCAAGTTGCAGGAGAAGACTGCTATGTTATCACGGCGAGAGATTCTGAAAACTGCGTCGGCTGGGTTTGGCTATCTGGCATTTGCCGGGCTCGCGACCAGCCAAGAAAAATCGGAATCGAATCCATTGCTGCCAAAATCGCCCCATTTTCCCGCGCGGTCCAAACATGTAATCTTCCTCTGTATGAGCGGCGGGCCTTCGCATGTCGACACCTTTGACTATAAGCCGCAGCTCGCCAAGGACGCAGGTAAACAGGGACGCTATGGCGGTTCGCTATTGAAATCGCCTTGGGAGTTCCGGCAACGAGGTGACAGTGGCCTCTGGATTTCGGACTTGTTTCCCAATGTAGGCCAGTATGCCGACGACTTGACGCTAATTCGCTCAATGCACTGCGATCAGCCGCTTCATCCA
>JBGSTP010000136.1:0-21981 GCA_041736515.1 Pirellulaceae bacterium | reverse complement strand
AAAGTCAGCCCCTAGGTACTTTTGCTCGCACGACGGTCATCCTCCACTCCTTGGTTGCATCCAACCGAGTTTCGCAGCTATACTCGTAATTGGATCAGTAACGTGCTGTCGAAGTATAGGCGGCTTGATTTTCAGTCAATCATTTGATTAAGCGGCGGACGAGCATGAGTGTTGGCTTGCACTTAACGGCTGATGAATATGATCAGATGGTTGCGCGAGGAGCATTTGATCATATGAATCGAAAAATCGAGTTGATTAGTGGAGAGCTGCGTGAAAAGAATCCCGCTGGGCCTGTGCAGGATGACCTAATTACCTTTCTCACGAATTGGTCCGCTCGGGCGACTTCGCCCGAAACAATCATGGTGACTTCGCAGACAGGCTTGAACCTGGCGGAATTGGAAAGCCGTCCAGAACCAGATCTGATGTGGTTGCGCGCGAAGCGATATCGCAGTCGTCACCCCTCGGCCAGCGACGTGTTGCTGGCTATTGAAGTTTCCTACAGCAGTTTGCAATCGGATTTACAGGAAAAGGCCGAGCTGTATGCCGAAGCGGGAATTGTTGAATATTGGATTGTCGACGCGCACGGTCAATGCGTGCATGTCTTTCGCCGGCCGATAGGGCGCGAATATACCGATCGCTCAGTGTTTAGTCTCGGTCAGATGATCGCACCTCTGAATGCTCCCGACGTTCGCCTGGATATTCACGAATTGTTTCTAGGGGAGTAGTGTTTCAAAAAGATCAAGATATCGCTTGACTCAGCTCCGCACCAACTGTACTATACTACGCAGTACAGCCAATCAGTTGGCCGAGCCAACTTGGAGGAGCACATGCAGATTCACATTGCCGCGGGTAGTCCGCAGTCGATTTATCGACAGATCAGCGATCAAATACGTCGCTTAGCGGCCACGAACAAACTGGCCGTCGGGGACGCCGTTCCCAGCGTACGACAATTGGCCAAGGACTTGGTGATTAACCCCAACACGGTCGCCAAGGCGTACGCCGAACTGGTGCGCGATGGGGTGTTGGAATCGCAGCAAGGGCGTGGTTACTTCGTCGCTCGCCGCAAAAGCATCTTTACTAAAGCCGAACGCCTGCGACGGTTAGACGAAGCGCTCGACATGGCCGTTAGCCAAGCAATCACGCTGGATTTCACACAGGATGAAATCGGCGAACGTCTACAGTTACGACTCGAGAAACTACTGCCGCCGGTACATCGAACAGAATAGTCGCAATTTGGATCGCATCCTGCGATTTGTCATCCACATGGGGGTCAATTTCAATGCTGGGCGAATTGGTGATAACAGCACAAGGTCTAACGCGTTACTTTGGGCGCAAAGCCGTGGTTCACGATATGGAGCTGCGCATTCCGCGCGGCTCAGTGACGGGACTATTGGGTTTAAACGGAGCTGGCAAGACCACCACTCTGCGAATGCTGCTTGGATTTCTCGAGCCAACGCGTGGTGAATGCCAAATTTTTGGGCGCAACTCACAGTCGTTAACTCGCGAGGATCGCGCGCGAATTGGTTACACTGCCGAAGGTCACTTCTTGTATGGTTGGATGACTGTTCGCCAGAGTCAGGAGTTCCAACGCAGTACATTCCCCAATTTCAACAACGGGCTGTTCACTGACACGGTGCGTCGCTTTGGCATCGATCCCGGCCAAAGAAATCGCACGCTCAGTCGCGGACAACGGGCGGGAGTATCGCTCGCGCTTACCTTGGCCACCGAGCCAGAACTGCTCATTCTTGACGACCCTGCGCTGGGCTTGGATCCGGTCAGTCGTCGAGCGCTAAACGAAACGCTGCTTGATTTCTGCGATGGGGGCCAGCGCACGATCTTATTAAGCAGCCATTTGCTGGACGACGTCGAACGCGTGGCCGATCGCGTGGCTGTGATGGTCCATGGGCGTTTGTTAGTCAATACCACCGTCGATGACTTTCGCGAGCGCGTGGCCGCTTGGTCGCTCGACCTGCCACCTGCCTCGCGTGCCTGCGAGTCTATACCGGGGCTGATACAGGCGCGGGCGTTGGGAGGTCGCACGGTGGTGACTGTAGCTGATCCCGATCAAGAAACCGCAGCCGCTATCGCTCGTTTGTCTACTTCAGAACCGGAACGCCTTTCGGTCACTTTCGAAGACGCGGTCATTGCCTATTTGTCGCGTTCGCGCGACAGTCAATCATTCCTTGCGCATACTGGAGCCTAAGCATGCAAGCCATTGTCATTAAGGAACTGCGCGAAAACTTGCGTTGGTTGCCGATCGGTGTATTGATCATCGGCGTTTTTGTGTGGTTGGTCACGCCCACCGGTATTACTTATACTCAAGCCTCCTCCACCGATAGCATCACCCTGTCGTGTAGCATGGGAGCGGCGTTGTTTGCGGTTCTGTTGGGAGCGTTACAGTCGATCTTTGATTTGAGCGATAAACAGCGTGGCTTTCTGTTTCATCGATCGGTCTCGAACAACGAAGTCCTGTACGGCAAAGTCATCGCCGGGGCACTTCTTTACTCGTTGGCTTGCGCGATACCGCTAACCTGCCTGGCGTTCTGGTTTGCCTGGATGGGACCAGAGTATTTGCCCGTTCGACCTGCTCAAGTCATCCCCAGTGTATTGACGTGTGTGGCCTGTTTTTCGCTGCACCCAGCTACTCTCGTCTGCATAGATCGACCTGCGAGATGGTTCGGTACGAGATTGCTACCACTAATTGCCGTGGCCACTTCGTTACTAATGCTACCTCTCATCTTAAGATCTGTCACCACATCATTCGGGTGGTTCAGCTTGGCGATCTACATAGCGTTTCTAGTCGCTGTTTTTTGTAGTCTGTGTGCAGATCACTGGACACGAAAACTGCTGCTGATTGTTGGATCGGCTGTCGCTGTCGTGTTCTGCTGTGTATTTGTAGCCAGCTGCTACCAGTCGATTCAAAATCGCCGGACGCCCTACGTCTACGCGCAGATCGGTTTAGATAAAACAGGACAACTTTGGTACTATCGCTTTCGACAGGTGCGTGATGAGAATGGTTACGACACCAAAATCGTTCCCCTGTCTGGCGAGCCCTTGCTCGCCAATACAAGGCCGAACCTGGAGGCAACGCTGCCTCACGACTTCGTGCCGAGCGATCTATCACACCTCCATGCGCCCGGACGCTTTGAGCCTCAGAACCGTTTCGCCTCCATCGATTACTTTTCGAATTGGAACACTAAATATCTTTTCTACGATAATCGTGGCCAGATGCTCCTTTACGACATGAATGCGCAAAAGCAGCCACCATTTTTAGGAGTGGTTACCAAGGACGGGTTCCATGCCCCGGGAGAGATGTTTGGTCCTAAATTCACCATCAATCCCTTCCTGTATGGCATGTCACTCGCTGCATCGCTTGCAACGGAAGGATATGATCGCTTGTCTTTAGGGGCAGACCAAGCTGGCATCTATCAGTTCACACCTAAGAGCGGTGCAATAACAACACTTCTCGAAATGCCGATCGAATCCGCTACGATGCTCCCGGCCGTCAACGACGACGCTCCACGTCTGCTACTGCTGTCCAAGGGAAATTTCCACCTCTATGAATTGGTCGACGAAGCAGGCCAATCCAATTGGTTCGAGCCCGCACCTAAAGATCGCCAGTATGTCATTCACCGAGAATTGCCACCCCTGAAGCTAAAGGAGCTGGCCGCTTTCCCTGCTCCTCCCAAGCAATTGAGCGAGCTCGCTTCAATTGCCATGACGGAAGACGGCAAGTTCATTGCGGTGGATCACGTGAATACTTCCTTCGCGACACTCAAGTCCAGTAGTGACACCGAATGGCAAGTCACTCGCTTCGTTTCGCCCCAGTCGCAGCCTGAGGGGATCGACGCAATTGCGTCTGCCGCTGTTGTACCTATCGGAACGCTTTTTGTGTTTGTGGTTTCCTCGGTTGTCGCTCAAATCATGGCCGGACGCCCACCGCTAACTCAACTCGAAGCCTCGCTTCCAAGCGCTGACTTGATGTGGGTCATGATCGTGGTTGCTGTCGTGGCGATGTTGGCATTGGCTGCGTGCACCTATTGGCTCTGTCAACGTCGCGGTTTAGGTCGCGGTACAACAGTCATGTGGAGTATCGCTTCACTTTTTCTGGGCTTGGCGACTCCGCTAGCTGTAGTCGCCATTTATCCCAAGCTGGTGTACGAAGAGTGTCCAAGTTGCCAGCGCCCACGACGCATTGACAGAGATAAATGTCCCGGCTGTTATGCCGCTTGGAGTTCAGCTCCGCCAGTTGGAATTGAATTATTGGAAGGCCAAGCGCTGGCCAGCCGCACCGATTTGCATCTGGTATGAATGTTCGCCAAGTTGGAGTGCCCCGAGTTCTCGGAGCATTCTTTTTCCAGCGAGTTCGAGCGATGCGGATATTTAACCACCTCGCCCAAGGCTAGCGTCTGAGGCTGACTAAAGCAACAGCCCGCTGACAGCTAAGTTGCCGGTGTTTGCACCTGAATACTCTGTCCCACCACGCGAACGCGATACTTTTCCACGCCGATTTTGGGGTTATCTAACCAAGTACCGTCTTCGATCGAAAAACGCCAATGATGCCAGGGACACGCTACAGCGCACCCGTCGATATAACCTTCTGCTAACGAGGCACCCTGATGTGGGCAAAAATCATCGATGGCAAAGTACTTGCCTTCGTTTAAAAAAACCGCAACCAACCTTTTGCCAATCGGAAAAGCCCTCCCCTGCCCCTCAGGAATATCACCCACCTGGGCAACAGTCACGAACGGCGGCTCGAGGGGCTCATTGGGGAACAATGGAAGCTGGGCATCGTTGGACATCGTTGCACTTCAATTCAAACAAAACGGGCTGCGCGAAAGGGGTTAATGCGAGTGAGGATTGATGCCTGACAAACGCCCTTCCACGACCGTTGCCAACATCAACAACTGAACTAGTTGACCAAGCGAAGTTTCATCAGCACACGGCATGCTAATTGTCGCGTTGGATTGATTCAGGTCAATCAACCTGTTCAGGATTTCCCGACGTCGATCCGACATTTTGTCAACCATCGTCTGCTGATGCACTGATTCTGGAACTGAAGCTGCAGGCCTGCTACTACTATCGTGTTGCATGTGCAATGCATCGCACCGAAATTTCTCCGTAACCAAATGGACCAAGTAGCTATGGCAGCGATCCACCTGCACTGCTCGCGGTAGCAAATGCCGATCCCGAGTACCAACGACGGTGCTCGTCGCGGTTGCCCCGCGGCTGCCAAGGCTGGCAAAAACCAGTTGCTCATACCAATGCCCAACGCTTTCTAAAGCCTGATTCCACACACAGACTAATCGACGTTGGGTCTGCTGCTTTTTCGATATCAGATGCGACACAGCAGCGAATTGGAGCACAACATTCTCCGCGGCTTTGGTATGACAAAAATGATTGCTGATTGCCTTAGCACCCTCCAACAACTTCATAATATTGATTCCCAGCAGGGCAGCTGGAACTAACCCAGCAACCGATAGAATCGCATAAGGAGCACCCAAATGCTGTGGCATTGGCAGTAGGGACTTGCAGCCGAGCTCCTCTAAGGGTTCGCACATCGAACTAGCAGGGCTCGTCACTACCAGGACTCTTCGCTCAACTTCCTGGGAATCGCCGCCGCAATTATCGCGCAACGATGCCAAGAAGACTCGCAGCACTGCCTGCAGGTCGGCGGAGGAGACGTCGATCGCTACAATTCCCCAGCGCTCGTGAACTCCCGTTGCTTTCCGAGCATGATGATTTCCCAAGAGGTATAGCAGACCTTGGGTCGCATCGTTATCCAAGCTGTTTCCTGCGAAGTAAAGCCTTGGTCGACTACCCCGCTGCCCTCGTGTTAACTCGTTGAAGTAAGGTTGGCAACAGCCGTGCATCAGCGTCTGCACGCCAGTCAAGTAGGTGCTCTCGCCCAAAACAACAATGCGGTCCACCTCGCTCATCAATTGCTTCGTGGCTGACAGGAGCTTTGCGAGCAGGCTCGTTTGCCGATCCGCCTCGTACTCTGCCAGCAATTTACTCGGCATCGTGTGGAATGCACCCAACAGTGGCAGCTTCGATGTTGGAGCGGCAATTGACCCCGCCATCATCTTTTCATCGATGTCGCATATCTCGTCCCGCAGCTTATCCAAGACGGGTCCCAGACTGGCCATGTCGCTGGGCTCCACACCCAGTTCGGAACGTATTGCTGCGGTCCAATCAAGTCGTAATAACTGGTGCATGTTCAATACTTTTTTGCCGAACGGTTCCAACCAGGAAAGTGACAGCTATCTACAGAAGTCGGACAGGAATCTACAACATGTCGAGAGTTCGATAAACACCAAAGCGACGAAGCGTTGTTTTTTCCTACACCAACTGGATTGTTTTTTCACTGGTTTTTCCACCAGTACTTTTTAAGGGCCCCATTTGTCCAATGGCCAAGATTCGCTTGACAGGCAATCGGGGGCTGTTATTATCTTGGGTAGCTTTTGGTGACGAGGCGGGCATGCTTGCCCTCTCGTGAACAGGGAACTCCGGTGAAAATCCGGGACGGACCGGCCGCTGTAAGCTACCGCGATTTTAAATTCGACCTGAATCCTACTTCTTTGGAAGTGCCATTGCTCCGCGTGCAGAGTGAGAAGGCCTGGGGTTCAGGGGTAGCAAGTCAGAAGACCTACCATTTGCAGACGATTAGTTGCCCTCCGGTCTCTGGGGCGAGCGTTGCTAGTTTTTCTGATCTGGCCAGATTCCTTTGGCGACCTCAGGTGAGCTAGATGGACACCGATTCTCAAACGAAGCACCATTCATGCGATCTCGTAACGCATTTACGTTGGTCGAGTTGCTGGTTGTCATAGCGATAATCGGCCTGCTTGTCGCACTGCTGCTGCCAGCCGTCCAAGCCGCTCGCGAGGCGGCCAGACGCCTGCAATGCACCAACAATATTCGGCAAATGGGCATCGCCATGCACAACTACGAAAGCAGCTTTCGCGTCTTTCCGCATGGCGGTGCTGGCTCAGTTAGCCTCACGAGCGCCCCCATATTGGCCCGCAATCGATTGAGTTGGGGAGCCGCAATCCTGGCCTTTCTCGAGCAGTCCTCTCTGTATCACTCCATCGACCAATCGCTACCCTACATTCACAGCCGCAATCAGTCCGCCGGAGGCTCGCTAGTGCCAACGTACCTCTGCCCCACTGCACCGAGAGAGGAACTGCGACGTCCCAACGGCGATGCGTTGAATACACCCGCGATTTACGCCCGAACGGACTATGCCGGAAACTATGGCGAACGCAGCCTGCGCTGTTTTCCGGCCACGAATTGCCAGAACAATTACGGCAACGCGACTGGTGGGCGAGGCACGCTGTTAATTGGCCTCGATCCGGAGGTTGCCATTCGCGATGTCACTGATGGCACCTCCAACACTATTCTGGTTGGAGAGGCTCCCGAAGGGTTGCATTCAATTTGGATTGGCCACAAAAACGTATTTGATCAGAGCGCACCGGTCAGTGCAAAAGTCAGCCTCAGCTCAACGTGGCAACCCTGCCTGCCACCCTTCAAGAGTCGTCGTGGCGACTTCTGCGACTTCGGCCAGGAGTTCCATAGTTACCATACTGGCGGCGCAAACTTTCTACTCGCAGACGGCTCATCCCACTTTCACAGCTCGACGGTCGACGTCCGCGTAACTGCGGCCCTGCTATCGCGGAGCGGAGGCGAAACAGCAACTGATTTCCAATAGCGGTGCATCCAATTGTTCGTCGCAACTATTCATTCATCGCGATTTCAACACCCTAACAGAGATAGCCTTTTCATGAAGACCCTTTACCTCTTTTTACTAATACCTGCCTTCGTCGACTCTACGTCTGCCGCAATCGTTGTCGACTTCGAAGCGTTACCGACGGATGCAAGCGGATACTACAATGGCGATCCTTCGGCTGGAGCGCCTCAACGGAACAATTACGAAAACTTGGGGACGCGCATCAAGTTTGGCGAGACCGAGATTCTGCAACGCTGGACGATCGACGAAGTCCAATTTGGAAATAGTTTCATTCCGGCATTTGGCTCTTGGGACGGCTGGAGTTGGTCCAATGTTCAGAATGCCACAACTGCAGGCTTTGGCAATCAGTACGCTGCGTTTCCCGGCGGCGGGGCAAACCTGAATCAGTCCCTGCATGCGGGTGGCACGTATGCGATTGGTACTTCCAGCGGTACCTATTTTAATGTTCCAACCGGTCAGACCCTCCAGTCCGTCGACATTGCCAACTCCACTTATACGGCGCTTTCGGTACTCAATGGCGATGGCTTTGCGAAGAAGTTTGTCGCGGGCGATTTTTTTCGCGTCACTTTGCAGGGATTCGACCAATTGGCTGCAACAGGCAACGTGGTCGGGTCAACGACGATTGACCTGGCAGATTTCACCAACGGCAGGAGTTTTGTGTTGTCGAGTTGGCACCAGGTCGACCTGACGGGACTAGGAGCCGCGAAATCGGTAGGCCTGGTCTTCGATTCAAGCGACGTGGGTGCGTTTGGGATCAACACTCCGCTCTATATTGCCATCGATAATCTCACCTTGACTGCCGTTCCCGAGCCGAACTGCTTATGCCTGTTGGGGTTGGCAACTTTCGGATTCGCCAATCGGCGTCGGCGGCGATAAGCCGGCGGCCTGCGGCGACGCAGGACATTTGGGGCTGGTTGGAATCGAAGGAATGGAGATAATTCAGGCCAGTCTCGGTTGAGACCACAAAGTCCAGTCAATACTCCAAACCATAACATCGAAAACTACCATGGATATGCACGTCCTAACGCGAGATTTGCAGGTTAAGAACAACTCGAAGATCGTAATGTTGGTAGGCGATGGCCTGGGGGGCTTACCGATGTCGCCGGGAGCGAAAACCGAGTTAGAAACCGCAAAGACTCCCAACTTAGATGCGTTGGCCACTCGCGGTGTTCAAGGTCTGTCGATCCCCGTGAAGCCCGGCATCGCGCCCGGTTCGGGCCCCGGGCACTTGGGATTATTTGGCTATGATCCGCTGGTCTATCAAATTGGCCGCGGCGCTCTGGAGGCAACCGGCATTGGCTTTCAAATGCAGCCCGGAGACGTGGCGATCCGCTGCAATTTTTGTACGCTAGGGCCAGACGGGAACATCGCCGATCGCCGTGCGGGGCGAATCGCCTCCGACGAGAGCGCTCCTATCGCAATTTCATTGCGTCAAATAAAAATCCCAGGCATCGAGATCTTTGTAGAACCCGTAAAGGAGCACCGCTTCGTCGTCGTCTTCCGTGGCCCTGGCCTCGGTGGAAATGTGAAGGACACCGATCCGCAGGCTACCGGTGTACCGCCCCTTGATCCTGTCGCCGAAGATGCGGCCAGCCAAAAAACGGCGGATGTTGCCAAGGAATTTCTCAAGCAGGCCAAGGCTATCCTCAAAGACCAACCCAAGGCCAACTTCCACACTATGCGAGGCTTTGCCTGCCGACCGGATATGCCAAGCTATGAAGAGGTGTATGGCCTGCGCGCCGCCGCCATTGCGGTTTATCCAATGTATAAGGGTCTGGCCAGCCTGGTTGGCATGGACATTGTCGGTCAGGCCAGTACGCTCGACGAACAAATGCAGGTCCTAAAAGAGAATTGGGACAACTACGATTTCTTTTTCATCCATTTCAAATACACCGATAGCACGGGCGAAGACGGAAATTTTGACGAGAAAGTCAAACGCACTGAGCAGCTCGACGCATGTTTGCCCGCAATTACTGCGCTCAAACCGGAAGTGCTCATCATTACAGGCGACCATTCGACACCAGCCTACCTCAAGAGCCACAGTTGGCATCCCGTTCCGACTTTGCTGGTCTCCGACTGCTGCCGTCCCGATCCTCACACCAGCTTCGGCGAAACGCAAGCAATTACTGGCGGTTTGGGACAATTCGAAGCCAAATACCTAATGCTTTTGGCTCTGTCCAACGCTGGGCGCATGGGCAAGTTTGGAGCCTAATAGCGGACGCAACCAACGCTGCATTGTTTCTGGCTCAATGAACGCCATATTGGCTACAATCATGATCGTGCCAAAGGTTACCATCCCCAGAGCCAAAGCGATTCCTGCGTGAACAAATACAGCGATGGCCAACGCGATCGGCCGCGTCAGCTTGGGCCAGACGAGCGCACAATAGAACGTTTCCCAAAAAATGGTCATCGCGCTTAGGCTGGCAATGACTGGCCGCCAACGACCAAGCCAGGTCACGTCCAGCGACTGGTATTCGTAATTCACGATCGTGTACCACATCGCACTGCCATCGTACCACATTTCTCCACGCAGCTTGCCAAGCCCGCCAAAGAGATAGATAACACATAGGTGCACCTGAATCAACCGCATGGCTATGGTATTAGCCACGCTTGGGCTGGCATCGGGGAACAACCACTTTCCCAAGCTAGTTCGCTGTTGGTTGCCTCGCTGGCGCAGCCACGCATCGATGCTCAGTACGCTGCCGCAATTGGAAACCATCAAATACATCGACAGCATCATTAGGACTTGATCAAGTCCGAACAGCGCCCCAGTCAAGCGATGGCAGACCATCAAGGTCATCCACCAAGCCAACGGCGTCGCCAAACGCGTAAGCAAGCCCAGCATCATGCAAAGGCTGGCCACGATAGCTACGATTTCGTGGAGCATAATGAACGTTGGATTCTCGACGTACCACAGCCAGCTCCAGGCCCAATCGCGGCTATGCAGTTCGCGCGCGACCGACGTCGAAATCCAAGCCCGGCTACCAAAGAAGTCGTTGGCCAAAAATACCCAAATGACATGCACATAGACGAGCATCGCACCGCTTACGATTCGTATACCAGCTAAAGTAGTCGGCAAACGAGGGGTGAACCAGAAGCGATCCCAGCCACGCATCCATTCGCTCCACCAGCCGCCGGGCAACGCGTCTTGCACTACCGTCATGGCTTCACCTCCTCAACTACCGCCGCGGGCTGCTCCGGTCGAAGCACACCCCCATTATCTGCCGCGCCGCTATCGCCCGCCGGAATCGTTTGTGGGCTTGGTAACGGCGGGTTGGGTAATGGCGAAGCAAGCGCATCGAGTGGCGCGTCCGGCAGACTAACGTATAACGTGGGTGAGTCCAGCTTTACGCGCTGACGAAACACTTCATCATCGCTTGGCAAACGATGCTCCAAGCGTTCGATCCGCGCGGCGCTGGCATTAAACTTGGCAATCAAATGATCCCGCATCGAATTACGCACACCTTCATACACACTTCTTTCTGCTTGCCATTCTTTGGCGAAGCTGATATCCGCGCCTGCTAACTCTGCATTGAAGGGAGGAACATGCAATTGATGCAAGAATTCTGCGAGCATAAAGTGACGGTGATAGAGCAACCTTGGCCACTGTTTCCTTTTATCTGGAAAAGTAATGGCAACTTGCTTCCCATCGGACAACGTAAGCCTGCAATCCATCAAATGACTTGGACCAGGCTCAGGTGCAAAAAAGAAGTAGCCATGATTCAGATAAGCAAACTCCACGTACGGTGCCAAGCTGTTTCTGGGCAAGTCGGCTATCGGCGAAGTACCGCGGCTGCTGCGCGTAAAGAACCGAAATGGCTCGGCAATCAACGCCAGCACATGAAGTGCAAGAAGGATGCTAATCACCAATTTCCAGCGCGGTGCTAGCTGAGGCGACCGATTTGGGCTTTGTTTCGCTTGTACCATATAATACGCTCCGTAAGGTGATTTTAACGGATTCGCGAAAACGATTCAGTCCAAATACGAAAAGGCCAAGATTGGTCCACGAAAACCACGAATCCTACGAGTGACTTTCAGGAGAATGACTCTTGGTATAAACGGTAGATTAGTAGTTGGCTCGCCAACGATAACAAAAAAACCCTTGTCGTGAGACGACAAGGGTTTTGCTTTCTTACGCTAATACCAAATACGATTACTTGGCTGCTAAATTATCGGTCGTCGGATTGAAATCGAACGTCAACTGCAAACTATCACCACCGATCAGGCGAAGCGATTGAGTTTTCACTCGGCCTTCATACTGAACTTCGATTTGATAGTTGTCCCAGAACTCTCCGGGTTTTAGTCGACGAGTTCGATAGGTGCGGTTTTCGCCGGTGGCATTCGTTTCATTTCCGGCTAGCAGCACCTTAGCACCCGCTGGCAGATTGAGGGTGATGGCCGTTTCAACTGGACTCTCGCTATCGGCAAAAGCAAACTGGACTTGCTCTTGCTGACCGGCTGTGACCACCAGAGTTTTCTCTTCGGTCAGGAGCTTGCCATCGGCGGCAGTCATTTCAGCTCGAATTTGGAATCGATATTCCTTACCGGACTCGAGACCTCGGCTAACGAATTTCCGAACCGCACCTGTGCTGGTCGTGGCATTGTTATTTACGAAAATCTTGGCATCGTTTGGAACGGCAACCGTTAGGTAGACCGCATCCGAAATTGTTTCAACGTTGGAAACCAAGCTTGAAACAGCCGAATCGGTAGCGGTCGACGCACCGTAGTAGGTCTCTCCGGCACTGCCGTAGCTCATACCGGAACTGTAACCTGTACTGCCATAGCTGATTCCCGAGCTATAGCCGGTGCTACCATAGCTAACGCCGGAACTGCCGTAGCTCGCGCCTGAGCTGCCGTAGCTCACGCTGGTTCCGCCGGAGCTCCCACCAGAATAGCTCGACACGTAGCCGCCACTGGAACCTCCGCCCGAAGAGGAATAGGCTACTCCGCCGCTAGAGCCTCCCACGCTGGCATAACCGCTGCTACCGTAATAAGCGCGGCGAGCAGCGTGTCGCGCATGCTTGGCTGCAAAATGATCATGGATGCGGCCTGCGACACGTCGCAAAATCCCGGGACCTCCACTGCTGCCGCCGGAAGAACCACCTACCGAACTGTAGGCTGTGTAACCACTACTTCCACCGCTCGCATACGAAACTGCATAACCACCCGAGCTTCCGCCGACGGATGAAAATCCTGAGCTACCACCGCTGCTGCCACCACCAAGGACGCCCCAACCGGCAACGGCACTCGTTGGAGACGATACGGCCATCAGGCCTAGTATCATGGACGCGGCGAAATTTACAAGATTGAACTTCATGTGAGCAGTAACTCCGTATCCTGGCGTGAAAACATGGGCTGATACCCAACCCTACAACGATTTAAGCATACCCGACAAGGCGCTCCGATCAAGTAGTCTGGGTAAAATTTAGCGAACAACAAACCCAGGCGAGATGCCTTGAAAGCGTAGCTTACGCACTTCGGTTCGATCGCGATACTTACGTTCCGAAGGCAACAACCTTAAAACTCCGCCGGTCCTTGCATGCCAAGTCGTTACAATCCGACCGCTTGCAGCTCGATGTTATCAAAGGACGCTTCGCCGGTGGCACCAAACAGACCGATGGACACAATGGCTTCGCGACACTCCTCAGGCACGCGGAATACCTTAGATTCCGCCTTCCAATCGCGGGTACCACGAAAGCTTCCCAGCCATTGCGTGCCTAACAAACTCCGCTGTTCGTCGAAAAAGCGAATCGTGACGGCGGGCAATTCGTCGCGGTCCATGCCAGCCTTTACATCCAGTAATTTCACCGAAGCGGACAATCGAATGCGTCGTACTTGCCTGCCGTCAAGCGCCAGCCCTTGCAATAAGTTGGTTGGACGCCCCTGAGTATCGTTTCGAAACGTCACAAAATGCTTTCCCCCGGGGCTAGCATCCGAACTTTCCCATGACAATCCTCGTTCGTAATACCAACCCGGCATGACTCCACCTGAGGGTGGCTCATCTTCAAAACCGCCGTTGACAAGGTTTGGGTTTGCAGGGTCGGCATGCACCTGACGACGCTCCTCGGCAGTTCCCGTCATCGGCACGAAAAGCGTCGGTCGCGACGACTCGCGTTCGAGTTTGCCGTCTTTTTTCCGCATTAGGAACAAGTTTTGTTGATAGCGCTCTCCCACGGGGATAATCATTAGCCCGCCTTCAACCAGCTGATCGACCAGCGGTTGGGGAACGTTCTCAGGACTGCAAGTAACAATAATTCGATCAAAGGGCGCATGCTCCGCCCATCCTTTGTATCCGTCGTCCACCTTGGTTATCACGTTCTTATAGATCAAGCTGTCGAGCACTTTACGTGCTTGCTGGCCGAGCTCAGGCACTATTTCAATCGAATAAACCTCTTTCACCAGCGGGCTCAACACTGCCGCTTGGAAACCGCTACCAGTACCGATCTCCAAAACTTTATGTTCAGGCTTAGTCTCCAGCTCCTGTGTCATGATGGCGACGATATATGGGCTGCTAATCGTCTGCGACGAGCCGATGGGAAGCGCGCGATCGTAATAGGCTTCATGCCGAATATTGAATGGTATAAACTCGTGCCTGGGTGTATTGCGAATCGCCTCGATCACGCGCTCGTCTGTAACTCCTCCAGGAATTAGGACCTCGTGAATTAATTGTTCGCGGGCGGCAGAGTAGTTATTAAAGGGTGGCAAACCAGCTTGTGCCTTTCCGATTCGACAGGGAAGAATTCCAAGCAGCACAATGACCCAGCAAATTAGTTTGCACTGATGCATACAAATTCCGATTTAATGTGGACATACTATCACTGCGAAGAATCGTCTTTAGTAGGACGACCCTTACATCTTAGCAGCCACTAGCTCTCTTCACACCCGCGCTTCGGGTCGCATTGTCCCTGCTGGCGAGTCTGTACATCTTCAAGCTGCGACAATCGTCAGGATCGGAATGGCGCAAGCGCTACAGCCGTTACTACCTTTACGGCAACTGGATGCTTAACGCCAACTCATTTCCGCTGCCGAAGAAACGAGGGGCCGGGCTAAGGAAGTTCGGCATCGCCAGCATGCGAGGAAGGACTCTCGTTTGGCAGTTTCGAACCCAAAATCTTTCGCAGCGCGGATGGATTCGCCATGGCAAAGTCATTTCAAACTTTCTGTACACTCTTATTGCTCGTCGCATTTTCTCAGAGGCCATTTCCTCAGCAGGCCGAGGGGGCCGAGCGGCCAACGATGAATGTTACCCGCGACCCGCGTCCCGATATCCTCGCGCATCCGTTCTATGATGCTCATACGGAGTATCGCCGAGCTTATAACCGCCCCCGGTTCTTGGCGGGCTGGATTGCCGCGCAAATCGAGCCTACCAGCCAAGAAGCCATGGTATGGCACGAAAACCTGTTGGCCGGTAGATACGACGAAAAAAACCTGCCGCCGCTGTGCAAAACGTATTACTACCCCAAGCCCTGGGAAGTTTTGCAAACCGGTCCAAGACCGGACTTCGCGAAACCGCAAAGTAATGCAGCGCAACGGTTGGACAATAAAAACTCCGCGCAGCCCGTCAAAGCTGCCGATAGCGGCGAGTCGGTTCCCGATCCAATCGCACCATAGCCATCGCATGCGTGTTGCTTGAAGTTCGGCTAAATACCAGCCTAGCGATGCCAGCCAGGGGCGCGCTGGAAGGGATGCACTGAGCATTTTTGGCAAATTGCTCGACAGCTGCCGAAGTCAAAGGCTAAAATCTCGGCTACTGCTCAATTAGCGCCGCGCTCAACCTTTGCAGATTGTAGCCGATTATTTTGAACACGAATAATTTCTCCGATGGCCCAATTCCGCAATTGCAGTTTGGGAACGCAGAACCTATCAACCCCAACGCGGAAACGCGGCTAGCCTGCGCTGCCTGCAAGCAGCCAATTTCCTCTTCCTACTTTGCGCTCGGTGATCAGGTGCTGTGCGCTAGTTGTCGCGACGCCATCTCTGCTCCACCGCAGGGCAGTGGCCTGATGCGATTCGTCAAAGCCGCTTGTTTGGGAACTTTGGCTGGCCTGCTGGGGGCTGCAATCTGGTACTTGATTCGGGTCGTGGCCCACATTGAAATTGGGCTGGTTGCAATTCTGGTTGGATTCATGGTTGGCAAAGCAGTCTCCAAGGCGTCTGCTGGCAAGGGCGGTCTCGCTTATCAACTGCTCGCTGTGTTCCTCACCTATGGTTGCATCTCCGCCAATTACATGCCGGACATTTTTCAGGCCCTGATGAATCAAGCCTATGAAGAAAGCGAAGACCCAACAGTCGCTGGCGCTGAAGCGGCTGAAGCCGACTCGAATGTGGTCCCCTCGAGCGAATCCTCGACGCCAGAAAGCGAGGTGATAATTGGCGAGTCGGAGACGGAAATAGCTGACGCCCCACTGAACCAACCAGCGAATGCAACGCCCCCAGTCGAACCTTCCCTGGTCGAACCAATTGGTGAAGATCCCCCTCAACCACTGCCAGTGGTCGCGCGAATTGTTCTCGTCGTTCTAGTGATGCTTGCGCTCTCTTTGGCTACTCCAGTTCTCATGGGAATGGAAAGCCCAATCGGTTTGCTCATTGTTGGTTTTGCACTTTGGGAAGCGTGGAAATTTAGCGCGGCCCGCAAGCTTCCTATCACCGGTCCCTATCAAGTCGACTCGCCTCCGCGTTCGTCGGTAGAGATTTAGGCGAAGCGCTGTTGCCCCAACGGGAGTTTCGTGTGCCTGAACTGTCCAACCCCAACGTGAACTGCGAGTCGTGTGGCCTGCAGCTTGCGCCGACGATGCTCGCCTGTCCCCGATGCCAGCGCCTGACTCACACACTTCGCTTGGAATCACTTGCAAATGAAGCTCAAGCCGCGGCAGCCAACAATGAATTAACTCGGGCCCTGGAATTGTGGCGGGAGGCGCTAGAATTACTCCCGCGCAATTCGAAGCAGTTTGGCATCATCTCCGCACATATAACACAGCTTGGGCAATCGCTCCCCCAATCAAGCTCTGTCCCGATCAACCCACCACTCAGCCGCGCCGGAAGTGCGAAGACTCCTGCTGCGCAGGCGGGCGTCGGAACCAGAGCGGCAGGTCTGGCAACGGGACTGGGCGCTCTGGGGCTCTTCGCCTGGAAGTTCAAAATTCTGTTGGCGGGTCTTACCAAGAGCACGACGCTCTTTTCTATGCTCGCTTCGCTGGGAGTTTACTGGGCTGTCTGGGGCTGGAAATTTGCGCTGGGTCTGGTGCTGTCGATCTACGTTCACGAAATGGGGCACATCATCCAATTGCGCCGCTACGGATTTCGAACGGGCGCTCCAACTTTCATCCCCGGTTTGGGCGCTTTGATTCGCATGCAACAACATGTGGTCAATCCACGGGAGGATGCCGACATTGGTCTGGCGGGCCCAATCTACGGACTGGGGGCCGCCATCGCGACACTGGGATTGTGGCTAGCGACCGGCCAGCCGATTTTTGCGGCGATTGCCGGCGTAGGAGCTTGGATCAACCTTTTCAATTTACTTCCCTTTGGCAGCTTGGACGGCGGACGCGGTTTTCATGCCATGTCTCGGAGCCAGAAATTTGCGGCCACAGGCACGGTTGCAGCCGCATGGGCCTGGGCCGGCGATGGGATGCTAGTGCTGATTTTCATCGGCTGCGTTGCTCAACTCTTTACGCACAGCCCTATCGCCCCGGGATATACCAAGGCGACGTGGATCTACTGTTCACTGATCGTTGCGCTGACAGCGATCTCCATGGTGCGATTTCTCGCAGAAGTTGGCTAGAGTTCGCGCCTGACCAGAAACTATGTGCACGCGAATGTTTGCTGAATGCCGTACTCCACGGCTTCGACAATCAGGTCTATGTGCGCCGCGTCTGCGCACAGGGGTGGCATGATGACAATCACATTACCCAGCGGGCGCAACCAAACCCCTTTTCGAAGCGTGGCCTGACACACCAGATGCCCGCGACGCTCTGACCATGGGAATGGAGTTTTTAAATTGCGATCGGCGACCAATTCAATGGCGGCGATCAGCCCACGACAACGAATATCGCCAACCACGGGATATCGGTTCAATCGTTGTAGACTTTGCTCCAATTGCTGACCTCGTTCGATTACGTTTTGTAGAGTCTGCTCCTCGTCGAACAGTTCCAGTGTGGCCAGCGCCGCTGCGCATGCAAGCGGATTTCCTCCATACGTATGGCCGTGAAAAAACGATCGCGATTGAGAATACTCGCCGAGGAACGCATCCCAAACATTGCGAGTCGTTAAAGTTGTGGCCAAGGGAAGATATCCTCCGCTCAGCCCCTTTCCGGCGCACAAAAAATCTGGTTCCACTTGCTCCCACTGGCTAGCCCATAGTTTTCCGGTACGACCCATACCCACGGCTATTTCATCCACGATCATCAGCACCCGATGCTTGGTCGCCAGCTGACGCAACCCTCGAAGAAAGCCACTGGGATGCACGACCATACCAGCCGCGCCTTGAATGAGTGGTTCAACGATGACTGCTGCAATGCGGCCTGCAAACTGGTCGAATAACTTGGCATATTGAGCCAAGTAAAAGTCGGCTAAATCAGCCTCTGCGATATTCATCGGCCTCCGGTAGGTATCCGGGCAAGGTCCCCGTAGCACATCGAATAGCAGCGGATCAAACATCGCATGGAAACGCGAAACGCCACCAACACTCACGCTACCCAGCGTATCGCCGTGGTAGGCGCTACCCAGAGCCAGGAACAAATCTCGCCCTGGTTCTGGATTTGCACATTGGCGCCAATACTGGAAAGCCATCTTCAAGGCAACTTCAACGGCCGAAGCTCCATCGCTACCGAAGAACACACAATCCAAACCCGCAGGCGACGATTCGACGAGACGCCTAGTCAACTGGATAGTGGTAGGGTTGCTCATTCCCAGCGAGGTCACATGAGCCACTTTATCGAGCTGCTGCCGAATTGCCGCATCGATGCGTGGATGCCTGTGTCCGTGCACATTGCACCACATGCTACTGACGCCATCGAGCAATCGTCGACCGCCGCGTTCGAAAAGCCAAACACCTTCGGCGCGATCGATGACCAGGGATTCATACTCCGACATTTGAGTAAACGCGTGCCAGTAGTGATGGCGATCCCAAACGGAGTCATCGCTGGAGAATTCGCGAAGGGGCAATTCGCTGGCGGACAGTTGGTCGCAATCGTCGTTCAACGCAATACCTAGAATGAGCTAGTTACCAGTGAACTTCGACGTGTGCGCCGGTTCTCACACCCAACATGTCGCTGGCACTATCGCCCACCAGCACGATTCTCAGCGGATCTTCGGCATGAGCGATCGCAATCAGCGTCATCGAGGGCTGGCTATGATCTGCTGAAAAAAGCCCAAACGTTTCATGCTCATCTACGACTACTCGAAGCGTCGCATCGCGTGGCGCACCTGCCAAACTTGCGCTTGGGATGTCGGTTACTAAGTTTCCTGTGTCGTCAATTTCGACGACTTTTCCTGAGAGAGTTCCTGACACAGTTGTCGTCTCGTGACTTCTTAGTTTTGAATCCTTTGTCCAACGCTGGTCTTCGTGACAAACCTCAGGCAACTGGCCAATCCATTTGTTCGCGCCTCATATTTTCGAAGAATTGTAGCAATCTTGGGCGAACTTTTCTGCCAATTGCTGGAATTTCGAGCAGATAAATATTTCTAAAAGGCAATCTATTTGCGTTTTCGCGAACCGGCGAACTACATTTTCTCGATCAACTCGAGGCACAGCTCGCGCACGAGTTTCGGATCAGCGTTGGGATTCTTATTTCGGGCCGCGCCAATGAGCGCCCCCACACCTTTCGAGTTCCCTGCCTTGACTTGCTCCACGACCTTGGGATTTTCTGCCAGTAGCTCGCGACATAAAGCTTCCATCTGGTCGCGATCTACCGAAACAATCCCCAAAGCGGTCTTGGCATCGGCCAGCGATTTGGCTGGCTGCTCCAGCCAGAATTGGAAAACATCTCGCCCGCGTGAGTTGTCCATCTTGCCCGCTTCGACCTCGCTCAACAGCTCAGCCAAACTGCGGGCCGTGATTGGAAAGGCCGACATTTCCCAACCATTTTCGTTCAGGGTGCGGAGCACGTCCTGCTGGATCCAACTGCTCACCCGCTTAGCTGGAGCCCCTGCCTCTACGGCTGCCAAGAAGTAATCGACTACGCCCCTGCCCTGCGACACGATCACATCCGCATCGTAAGTCTTGAGGCCATAACTGTTCTGCAATTGCTGGCGTAGCTCTCCGGGCAGAGTGCCCAGTTCGCTGCGAATGCGCGTTAGCTGCTCTGCCGCAATTCGCAACGGCACTAAGTCGGGATCGGGAAAATAGCGATAGTCGCTCGATTCTTCCTTCTCTCGTTGCGGCACGGTTACACCCGCTTCATCGTCCCATCCACGCGTTTGCTTGGGGGCCTGCCCAAGCTCCTTACCGCTGTGACGCCAGGCTTCGTATTGTCGCTGGGTTTCATACACCAGAGCGCGTTCAACTGCGCGAAAACTATTGAGGTTTTTTACTTCGACTATTGGAGTGGCGATCGTGCGTCCCTCGCTGTCGATATGCAGGTTCACGTTCGCATCAGCCCGGAGACTGCCCTCTTGCATGTTGCAATCAGACACGCCCAGGTAGACCAGCAGTAACCTTAGCTCGGTCAGAAATGCTTTAGCAGCCTGCGACGAGCTGATATCGGGTTCGGACACGATCTCAAGCAGCGGCGTGCCGGTGCGATTCAAATCGATACGGCTGTCTGCCTTGCCGGCCGCCTCATCGTGCATGCTCTTGCCCGCATCTTCCTCCAAGTGAGCCCGCACCAGTCGCACCCGTAACAATTCGCCGTCGCGATCCGGATCTGGAAAGTCGAGATAGCCCGGTCCGCAGATGGGTTGGTCGAACTGGCTAATCTGATATCCCTTGGGAAGATCGGGATAGAAGTAGTTCTTTCGATCCCACTTTGTCACTCTAGCTATCTCACAATTCAAAGCCGTCCCAGTTCGAATCGCCAGCTCGACGGCCTTTTCATTCATCACCGGCAGAGCCCCCGGTAGGCCCAAACAAACTGGACAAACTTGGGTATTGGGTTCCGCTCCAAATGCGGTCGAACAGCTACAGAACAACTTGGACTCCGTACTCAATTGCACGTGCACTTCCAAGCCGATAACTATTTTGTAGGGTGTGTGTGTCATGGTTGGAGACCAAACAAGGGAGCTGTGTTAATGCGACAGTTAGCACCGAACAACACGGACATTAAGCAACGAGGTCAACGAGCAACTCTCATCATCTAAAAGGACGCGAACGAATATCGAACTTGCAGTGCGTATCGACCGTACGCCCTCTTGGGGCGGTTGGTCCTGGTTAGGCTGACGAACTGTCCACCGCGCTCTCCAACTGTGCTTCGGTGCTTATCACGGTGCTATCGCTGGCTGGAAAAAACCGGCTTGCTGTAACTGATAAGCGACTTGCAATAAGCGAGCTTCCTCGAGACCTGAAGACTGCAGCTGAATGGCGAGCGGCAAATTGTTGGTATCAATGCCAGCTGGGATCGCCAGACCTGGCACCCCGGCCAAGTTAGCACCTACTGTGAACAAGTCTTCGAGGTACATCTGCACTGGATCATTGACTTTTTCACCTATCCGAAATGCGGTCGTGGGAGTCACCGGCCCCAGCAGTACATCAACTGCTTCAAAGGCTTGCCGATAATCCTGAGCAATCAGGCGGCGAACTTGCAATGCCTTCTTGTAATAAGCATCGTAATAGCCTGCGCTGAGCGCAAATGTCCCGAGCATGATGCGCCGTTTTACTTCCGCCCCAAACCCGGTACTTCGGCTTCGAGCGATCATCGCATCCAGAGGCGAATCGCCGATGTCGCCCAACTGCCTGTAGCCGTAGTGCACACCATCGTAACGCGCTAGATTACCGCTCGCTTCGCTGGGTGCCACGAGATAGTAGGTCGCTACAGAATAGCGGGTATGCGGCAATTCCACGTCAACAATACTAGCCCCCATGCCTTGCAGGACTTGCTGCCCTCGCTGCACAGCGGCACGGATGGAATCATCGAGCGCTTCATGCTCTACTTGCTCGCGTATGACGCCGACGCGCAAACCCTTGAGAGGTTGATTCAACTGTTGCGAATAGTTGGGAACTGCCGCATTGAGAGACGTGCTATCCCGGACATCGTGCCCCGAAATAACTTGCAAACAAGCAGCCAAGTCCTCAATGCGAT
>JBGSTP010000094.1:0-12449 GCA_041736515.1 Pirellulaceae bacterium | reverse complement strand
ATTCAGTGCGCACTCGATAGGGCGTCAAATCAACGTTCCGTACAATCATGAAACAGCGAGTGGATTTTGTTCTCGAATGATCCACTGTTCCCGATTCAGCCAAGGGTAAGCCGTGGAATTATTAGCTTATACCTATCATGTTGGCCATGGCATTCTTGGTTTGCTCATTTTTGCTCTAGATCTTATTGCTATCTTCAGTCTTCTGATCGGTCGCAGCAGCGTCTCTCGCAAACTGATTTGGATTTTGCTGATTTTGCTTCTGCCAATGCTCGGCATGTTGCTCTACTTCCTATTTGGTCGTAACGCTGCTGATGCTTGAAAGCAATTGCCTTAACATACGAACAGCATCAGGCAAATGTCGTTCACATTCGAAAAGATGAACCAGAACGGTGAGCACAATCGCAAAAAAGCATTCTCCAAAACACTCAAAACATTCACTCGATAAAATGGATGCTTACTGGCGAGCGGCAAATTATCTGTCCGTTGGACAAATCTATCTGTATGACAATCCGTTGCTCAAGGAGCCACTACAGCGATCGCATGTCAAGCCGAACTTGCTTGGCCATTGGGGGACAACGCCAGGACAAAATTTTATTTATGTCCATTTGAATCGTGCGATTAAGCAGTTCGACTTAAATATGATCTACCTGTCGGGACCAGGTCATGGTGGTCCCGCAATCGTGGGTAATGTATATCTCGAAGGAACTTACGGCGAGTTCTACCCTAGCATCACGCAGGATGAAGCTGGACTCAAAGAGTTGTTCAGACAATTTTCGTTTCCCGACCATGTAGTCAACAAAAAAGCGTCGATTGTTCGAGTCTATTTGCCGCTGTACTGCCGGTATAGGCAAGTGGGATTGGGCCAGCAACGATGGAAATGAAGAACCGGATGTGGTGATGGCCTGTTGTGGTGACGTTCCAACACTTGAAACTCTGGCAGCCGTCTCGATTCTGCGGGAACACTTGCCAGAGATCAAAGTCCGAGTGGTAAATGTCGTTGACTTAATGAAGCTGCAACCGACATCGGAGCATCCACACGGGCTGAGTGATCATGACTTTGATGCGTTGTTCACCTACGACAAGCCAATCATTTTCGCATTTCACGGCTACCCTTCGCTGGTTCATCAACTGACCTACAGACGAACCAATCATCATAACTTACATGTGCGTGGCTACAAGGAAGAAGGAACAATCACGACGACGTTCGATATGACGGTACTGAATGATGTCGATCGCTTTCACTTGGTCATGGACACCGTCGACCGCCTGCCGCACGGAGGCGAGAATGGCAACCAATTGAAACAAAAACTGATCGACAAACTACAGGAGCACTTCGTCTACATCCGCAAGCATGGACTCGACATGCCCGAGATACGCAACTGGAGGTGGAAAAACTAACTCGATGATTGTAATTCAATCAGCGCGCGCCTTGCATCTCGAAGTACCGTGCTCACCTGAGTCTTAATAGGCTGGCAGGCAACAGCGATGTTGGGAAGTTTCGGGATCTACCGGAAGCAAATTGCTCAAGCGGCCAAAAACGACAATGAAAACTAAACCATCAGGCTACTCTGGTTCGCTATTTGCTCGTTAAAGAGTACGCAGTCCGCTGATGGGTCTGCGAAGCAAGAGACATATCCACAATGCAATAGGTTTCGAAGGATACGTAACCTCTGCAAAAGCTACGCAAGTCTAAGAGAGTCCTTAGTAGCCCTTTTTTGAATATCTAAACTTCTTTAGTCAACTCAAACAAACACGAGGCAAAACATGTCACAGAGAATTGATACGCTCACTATCGAATCACTGGCCGATCTTACATCCGTGCAACTATCGCCATGTTTGTCGCTTTACCAGTCGACCCATCGGAGTGTCCCCGAGAAGCAACAGGACACCATTCGATTTCGCAATCTGGTAAAGGGTCTGGACGGCTTGCTTCGACAGAACTATCCAGAGGTCAACGCTGATATCATTATGCAGCCGTTTGTAGACTTATCGCACGATGATGCATTCTGGAACCAAGCTCAAGAAGGAATGGCCATGCTGGCAGGGCCAGGCTTGCTGCGAGTGTTTCGTCTTCAGCGGCCAGTCGCAGAACTAGCAGTGGTGGCGAGTAACTTTCATGTCAAACCTTTGCGGCGCTTGTTGCAATCAATCGGTCAGTATCAAGTTCTGGGAGTGAGCCTTAAAAATATCCAGCTCTTCGAAGGCAATCGAGACTCACTCGATGAGATCGCAGTCGCTCCCGGCGTACCTCGGACTATGATCGAAGCCCTGGGCAGTGAACTCACTGAGCCGCACCAGATCGTTGCTTCCTACGGCGGTGTCGGCCAAGGCAGTTACCCAATGCATTCAAGTTATGGTGGAAAAAAAGATGAGGTTGACGGTGATGCAGAGAAGTTCTTCCGCGCGGTCGATCGCGCAGTACTCGAGCATCATTCGCGGCCATCTGGACTGCCCCTAATTCTGGCTGCATTGCCGCAACATCATGCTCTCTTCCGGCGCGTGAGCCAGAACCCGTTTCTGATTGCAAATGGACTCAAAATCAATCCTGGTGCTCTATCCAAAGACGCACTGCGAGTGCGCGCGTGGAAAGTTGTCGAGCCACAATATAAAGCGCAGTTGGCTGCGTTGAGCGACGAATTTGAACAAGCTCGATCCGAAGGGCTGGGTAACGACGACCTGTCGCAAGTTGCGAAAGCCGCTTCTATTGGCCGAGTGGCAACGTTGCTCATCGAAGCTGACCGCCAGCTTGACGGGCGACTTGACCAAGAAACAGGTCGGGTCGAAGTCACCGATCGGGAAAACCCGCACGGCGACGACGTACTCGACGACCTCGGAGAACTAGTCGAACGACTCGGTGGCAAAGTCGTTTCCATTCCGTCCGAGCAGATGCCCGTACAGACCGGACTAGCCGCCACCTACCGTTACTAATGCTCTATTGCTGAATCTTACGATCAACCGAAGTGCTTTAGCGAAATTTTTAAGCAATGAGAATCGGTCACTATCGAGTTCCGGCCAATTCTGTCCAACCTTAGAACTCGGCTGCAATAGAGCAACAAAAGCCTGACTGAAAACCAGGAGCCTTGACATTCAACCCCGGCTTCTCGCGGTTCTCGGGTACAGCCTAATTGGACAGCTCCACCTCCGAATATCCTCTCGACGCGCCAGCAAATGGGTCGTGAGCGTGCGAATTTCTAGTTTTTTAATTTACAAGGGCCCCACTCACTGGCGAGTCGAGCTGGTATTGCCACGGTTCTCCGCCATGTGGCGCTGTCCAACTAAACCAACTACCACATAGGAAGACCATGCAGATTCTATTGAATACCGATGCAAACATCGACAGTCGCGAAGCGTTTGCCACTCAGGTGACGAACGCCGTGGAGTGTGCCCTAAACCAGGTTAGCGATAACATCACACGTATCGAAGTTCAGTTGAGTGATGTGAACAGCAACAAGAAAGGTGGCGCTGACGACATGCGTTGCGTACTCGAAGCTCGCCTCAAAGGCCGTAAGCCAATCGCAGTCACGCATCACGCATCGACCGTAGACCAGGCCGTCGATGGAGCTGCTGGCAAGTTGAGCCGATTGATCGAGAGCACCCTTGGACGGCAGCACGATCATCGCGGCCACGGCCATGACATGCCCATTACGGGAGAGGTCAATGATTAACATGAGTTCTTCGGCTTCAGCGGTGGATACCAACCGACAGACCGAAACAGCGAATCCTATAGTTTCCAAAAACAAATGTTTGCTCGCCGCAGCGAATTTAACTCAGCGATGGAAAGGACAACCGCATGAGCTCGTCAATCGCCGTTAACTCCCGCAGGATAAAAGTAGTGGGCATTACCGCTGACCATGAGGGCTATGAATTAAAGAAATTTCTGGTCGGTATGCTGTTCACGCATGGAATTGATATTTGCGATTTCGGAGACTTGCAACTGCAAGAAGATGATGACTACCCAGACTTTGTAATACCGCTGGCTCGCGCAGTGGCTGCCGGAGTCGTGGAGCGCGGCATTGCCATATGTGGTAGCGGCGTCGGGGCTTCGGTCGTTGCAAACAAAGTGGCTGGCGTCCGCGCATGCCTGATCCACGAAGTATTCTCTGCGCATCAGGGCGTTGAGGACGACGACTTGAACTTGATGTGCCTTGGTGGACTAGTAGTCGGTCCTGCGCTTGCCTGGGAGCTTGTGCGAACGTTTCTTAGCGCTTCATTTTCCGGAGCAGAGCGTCATCTTGGGCGTTTGATAAAAGCTAATCGAATTGAAGGAAACTCCTGCGATTCGCGGTGCCTGAAGAATGCGATCCCGAACGCGAAGTGATTCCTGAAATAATTGACTGTAATTGATCTTAATGGAGCGCTAGTCGAAAGCAAGGCTGCACTCGATCGCGAAATGGCTGCGTCGCTCAAATAACGGCTGCAAGTTGTGAAGGTGGCCGTGATTTCCGGTGGCGACTGACCGCCGTTTTAAACGTAGCTCCTATCGATCCTCTTGAATGCATCCAGTCTATCCAACTTTTCACTTCTGCCGACCTGTGCAGCCAAATTCTATCAACACAAGGCTGAGTGGCAGAAGATCTACTCGAAGAGCTCAATAGAGACAAGAAAGCGAATTTCATGCGATCGATTGAACTGTCGAGGGATTCTGCTGGTTACAGGGTTGAACAGACTGGACCGAGCATGCGGAAGATCGCAGCAGCCTGACTACGTTCTCAGCCTGAGGTAAACAGGCACTTATCGACCAAGAGAAGAGTGGGACGCCCCTTTCACCACGCGACATACTCCGCTTTCTGGTTGCTGAAGTGGTTTCGGCGGCGATGCACTGTTGCCCGGCGGCAATGACTTTCCGGTCCAACAAGCAGGTGTCGTATCGATTCGCAGCCGCGATCCCCATGAATCGAAGCGAGTGATCGAAGCTATCGTCGCCTGCATGTTGGACATTCGTAGGGCTTGTCGGCTAATTCAAGGTAGAATACGCTTTCTGGTGATCAGATTTAGTCTTCGCAAGCTTCGTCAGGCCCGCCGTTGTAGCGGTCTCGCCGTGGGGAATGCCCAACCTGTTCGATCGCCTCAGTTGGGTGCAGCCTAATCTTCAGCTGATAGGCGATTTGCTTCCGTTGGATTGGTAGCAAGACTATCGCACCGACGTCAGTAATTTCCAGTTGCCTTATCGATTCGAGGTCAACGTTCCGAGCGTATGAACCTGCAACAGATGGCGACGTCCACTTTGGTCCCATGAAGATTGACTTGAGACTAGCGGTGAGAGCATGCTTCCCTTCAAACAGAGTTGCAGTATCGCTATTCATGTCCTTGAGCTCAGCCTCTTCCAGTATTTCACCGACGTTCTAGTGTTGATCGGTGAGTCAGGCGAAGTTGAGACCTTCGTGGGATTCAGCGGGCTGATCCAATCTCACTTCCAAGCCTAAGGCGTGAAAGCGGCAAGGGAATTGCCGGAAGATTTTATTGCCGTCAATAGCTTCAATTGACGCTCGAGCAGCGCGAATTTCGTGTGATGGCTTTGACCGGCAGCCACGGACACTTGCTGCGTCTCTGAGATCATTTTGCCGTCCGATCCCAGTCCTTCGGCTCGCAAGTTGAACTGGTAGAGCCGGCCACGCTGCAAGTTCGAGCTAACAAATTGTCGGTTTGCTCCGGCGCCATAGGTCAGCTTCTCGTTGATATAGAGCTTGACTCCCTCACGAACCTCGACGGTGAGTCGTATGGTTGTCGCTGAATCCGAACGCTCGCAGACAAGAGACTTGGACATGGAAGCTGTGCGTGTCAAAATCGCTGAGCCTATTCGGTTTGCAGACGTGTATTCAACACCTTGGTATGACCTTGGATAGCCACCCGACGAACCATAACCACCACTTGAACCATAACCACCACTTGAGCCATAACTACCACTTGAGCCATAACTACCACTTGAACCATAACCACCCGACGAACCATAGCCAGCAATTTGACGTGGAGCTTGTCGAGCCGAACGGAGATCCTGGATTCGTGCAGCCAGTCGCCTTACGGGTCCAACTCCGCCGGATGAACCGCCCGCATAGCCGCCAGAGCTTCCGTACCCCCCTCCACTGCTTCCGTACCCTGAGGTAGCGTTGGCGCCACTCAAGCCGCCGCCTCCGTAGGATCCCCACTGGGCCGAGGCCGTGTTGTTGGCCGCACCTGTGATGACGCCCACCATCATTGTGATTTTGACCAACATGGAGGGGCTTCTTTGAATCTTCAACTTTAATCTTGTTATCGACGGCAATTGATTAAACACTGCTGCGTACCTTGTAATAGTGCTGAACTTTCGAATGAGGCGGCCCGAAACTACCCTGAGTCTCTGAGAACCGCTGACACTCATGATTAAAGCGGCTTAGAGTGTCAGCTCAATCGGGAAACAAGCCAATCCAACGATGGCGGGTTCAACCAGTCACTAGAGGGCAGCGATCAATTACATTCCGATCGACCCCACAGCCTACATCCGCGCCACTTCAAATAAAGTAGCTCTGGCTAGATCCGCCACCCTACTTTCAAGATTGACCTGATGGTCTTCGTTCTGACGCAGACTAACAATGGAAACACGCGATCGTGCGAACGATCTCGGCTGATTGTGTCGTTGCCATTCAATCGGCACACCTGGAGTTGTGTTGCTGAGGTAGACTTCTACGGATGAAGGATAGGATTAGCAAATCATGAACAAGAAAAAAACTTTTGCATCGGCCATTGCTCTTGCGGTGCCGAGTTTTATTCTCGTTGCCCTAGAGACAGGCAAGAGTAGAGCCTCACCAGTTAAGGTATCGGCGGTTTCAGCGGAGAAGCCTGAAACGAAACCACAATGGACCATTGTAGAAGAGAACTTTTGGTATCCATTGACTGATTTGACTTTTCGCTTCAAACACACTGAGAGGGGAACACGATGAAGAACAATGTCAGTTACACACGACGACAATTTTGTCAGCCTCAAAGAGGACGAACTTGTTTTAAATTGCAACGATGGAAGTCAGCATCACCATACATTTGCGAAGGATGCGTAAGTAGCTTGCGATGGTAAAGCAAGTAGTCTTAGGGTCTCAATAGTTGGCAGTCCCATGCGACTGACGGCTTGCAAGGACGCTCACTAGATGGCCACAGCTTTCGACTGCGGAAAAAACGCGATGGTCGCAGCGTACAAGAACGCCGGCCGTTCGTTTGTCGGCGTATACATGATAGTCAATAGTGATCTCACAAACGCAGGCCGACTTAAATAGAAAAGTTAGAACGGACGAGAGAAACAGTGATCGATGCGCCACTTAATGTAGCACAAGACAACTCGACCATCCTAGCGATCAATGGCGGGTCATCAAGTATTAGGTTTGCGGTCTTCCAAGGTGATGATTCGCTACGACGGTTGCTGTTCGGAAAAATTGATCGTATTGGGCTCGCGGATGTGTCATTCGGATTCTGTGGCCTAAGCAAGACTCTGGAAACTAGTCCAGCAACGGCAGTGACTGATTATGCTACTGCCATAATGTTCTTGACCGAATGGCTAGACGCTCGAATTGGACTGCAAACAATCTCTGCTATCGGTCACCGCATTGTCCATGGGATGCACCGCACGGCGCCGGAGGTTGTAACTAGAGAATTATTAGAGGACTTGCGCAGGATAATGCCCTGCGACCCACAACATTTGCCCTTTGAAATAGCGCTAGTCGAAGCCTTCCGTGTTCGCATGCCACAACTGCCTCAAATAGTCTGCTTCGACACTGGATTTCATACCTCGATGCCACGGGTGGCCAAGCTACTTTCGCTTCCTCGTCGTTATGATCGGAAGGGCATTCAGCGATATGGGTTCCATGGCTTGTCATACGAATACCTGATGCAGGAACTCGTGCGAGTTGGAGACGCTGCTGCCACGCAAGGTTGTGTGATCCTCGCGCACCTTGGAAATGGCGCAAGCTTGGCGGCGGTTCGCAACGGGAAGAGCATCGACACCAGTATGGGATTTACGCCGGCGGCGGGGCTTCCGATGAGCACTCGCTCGGGTGATTTGGACCCAGGGCTTGTTGGCTACTTGGCCCGAGAAGATGGAATGACAATGCTCGAGTTTGATCAAATAGTCAATCACGAGTCTGGTCTGATCGGCGTTTCTGAAATCAGCTCGGATATGCAAGATTTGATTTCACAGGAGTCGACCGAGATTCGTGCCGCTGAAGCAGTCACGCTTTTCTGTTATCAGGCAAAGAAGTGGATTGGTGCGTTCGTCGCAGCCCTGGGCGGGGTTCAAACAATCGTCTTTGCCGGCGGTATTGGCGAGAACGCACCGTGCGTTAGAAGTCGTATCTGCGAAGGGCTAGGCTGCTTTGGAATTGAAATTGACGATGTAAGGAACGATGCGAATGCCGCCGTCATTTCCACCGGGAACAGCCGCGTTACTGTGCGCGTCATGCGCACGGATGAAGAGCAAGTGATCGCACGTCAGGCCTATCGAATAATGAGGAACATCTTGTGAAGACCACGTTATGTTAGTTCCAAGAACGACAGCTGATTCTTGGAGTGAATCGATCTCGCGAGACTGGCACCAACTATGGACGCATAGAACCTCTTTTATCGCGGTCTTAACTGCGGTTTTGATTCTACTTCACTTGGTCCTACGGTTTGGCTTCCAACTCGCCCACGACTCAAACCGCATTCCGTTGCTGGTCGCGCTCATCTTGGGCGGATTGCCAATGGTCTTCGATCTTCTAGTAAAGCTCGCGAAACGTGAGTTAGGATCTGATTTGTTGGGCGGTATCTCGATTATTACGTCAGTTCTATTAGGTGAGTACCTCGCAGGTTCGTTTGTTGTTTTGATGCTTTCTGGGGGCGCTGCGCTGGAAAGTTATGCTTTACGAAGCGCATCGTTAGTTCTCTCGGCATTGGCCAAACGCATGCCTTCGATCGCGCATCGCAAACGCGACTCGGAAATCAGCGACGTGACGCTGGATCAAATCGCGATCCATGACACGCTGCTTATTTATCCACATGACCTCTGTCCAGTGGACGGTATCGTTACCGAGGGGCACGGTGAGATGGATGAATCATACCTAACCGGCGAGCCGTTCCAAATCCCCAAAACAACGGGTTCCTTTGTCATTTCTGGAGCGATCAATGGTGAATCTGCGCTGACTATTCGTGCAACGCAACTCGCGTCTGACTCTCGCTATGCAAAAATCATGGAGGTGATGCGAGAATCAGAACGGAAGCGTCCTCAACTGCAACGACTTGGAGACCAGCTTGGTGCTTTTTATACACCACTGGCTCTCTTCGTCGCCGCCTTGGCTTGGTATTTCAGTGGGGAAGCAATTCGCTTCTTGGCTGTCCTCGTAATTGCGACCCCCTGTCCGTTGTTGCTGGCAATTCCCATTGCAATCATCGGCTCAATTTCGCTGTGCGCACGCCGAGCGATCATCGTCAAAAACCCTATAGCTTTGGAGCAGATCGTTCAGTGCAAGACTGCGATATTTGATAAGACCGGAACACTGACCTACGGTCAACCAAGACTGACCGAGCAGATAAGTGTTGCAGGTTTTGACGATCACGACGTTTTGACTCTGATAGCCAGTCTCGAACGCTATTCGAAGCATCCATTGGCAAGTGCGATCCTTCAATCTGCAAACGAGGCGAAGATAACGCTTGAGGAAGCGACAGACGTCGCTGAAGTTCCCGGCGAAGGCCTGAGGGGCTCAGTAGCAGGACATGAACTACTTGTGACTAGTCGCAACAAAATGATTGCGATGAAAGTAAGCGGATCGGAATCGATGCCGCCAATCGAGGGTGGACTAGAATGTGTGGTTGTCATTGACCATCAGTTCGCCGCGATGCTTCGTTTCCGCGATGCACCACGTGCAGAAAGCCGGTCCTTCATTAGGCACCTCGGTCCTAAGCATCAGTTTCAGCGAGTGATGATCGTGTCGGGAGATCGAGAATCGGAAGTCAAATATTTAGCCGAACAAGTTGGCATTACCAAGATCCACGCACAGAAAAGCCCAGAAGAGAAACTAGAAATCGTTCGATCGGAGTCGGCGATATCCAAGAGTCTCTACGTTGGAGACGGTATCAACGATGCACCAGCCATGATGGCAACGACCGTTGGGATGGCAATTGGCCAAAACAGTGACGTTACATCTGAAGCCGCTGCGGTTGTGATCATGGATAACTCATTGACCAAAGTAGATGAGTTCATACACATTGGTCGCCGAATGCGAATTATTGCACTTCAGAGTGCCATTGGGGGAATGGTGTTCAGCGTGGTTGGAATGGGCTTTGCCGCGACTGGATATTTGAGTCCCGTAGCGGGCTCCATCGCTCAGGAGATAATCGATGTACTTGCTGTTCTCAATGCGCTTCGGGCGGCGTTCCCACCAACGGTGATTCATGACCTTTAGGCTTTAGCTATGACCTGTCTTTAGATGATTTCGTGAGGATCTCATTGGCGTCTCCTGGTATGAAAAACAAGTTACTATTCATCATTCGTATCTCGACAGTTGCATCCTTTGCAGTCGGTGGCTATGTCGGTTGGCAATGGTGGTTGGCACAGAATTCTAATCCACTTCCTGAAGGAATCGTCTTTGGAAACGGTCGAATCGAAGCGGTTCAAGTTGACATAGCCGCCAAGTATGCAGGTCGTGTGCGAGAGGTTCTCGCGCGTGAAGGCGATTGGGTTAAGAGAGACCAACTGCTCGTACGTATGGATACGCTTGAATTGGAAGCTGCCTTGGCGCAGGCTCAAGCTCACCTTGCCGAAGCGGAACAGGCTATCGTCCAGTCAAAAGCGATCTTGCTCGAACGCGAGAGCGAGTTGCGACTAGCGGAAACAACACTGTCTCGCTCTTCAAAATTGTTACCAAAGCAAGCGATTTCTCAGGAAGAATTCGATCAGAAGACCAGCCTGCGTGAAGTGGCTAGTGCATCAGTGTCGGCTGCAAAAGCATCGGTCAACACAACCATTCGCGGGTCGGACGTAGCGCGTGCTGCAGTGAAGCAGATCGAAGTCCAAATTGCTGATGCCGCATTGAAGTCGCCCACTATCGGGCGAGTGCTGTATCGTTTGGCCGAGGAAGGCGAAGTTTTAGCGAGTGGCGGTAAAGTTATGACGTTGATGGACTTGAGCGATATCTACATGGAGATCTTCCTGCCGTCGAGAGATGCGAGCCGGCTGTCCATTGGTGCCGACGCAAGGATCGTACTGGATTTAGCTCCCAGCTACGCGGGTGTCGCCAAAGTAAGCTTTATATCGCCGGAAGCTCAGTTCACACCCAAGCAGGTCGAGACCCAGGACGAACGTGACAAACTAATGTTTCGCGTCAAGGTTCAAGTGCCACACGAGCAAGTACTCAAGCACATCGAGAAGATCAAATCGGGCATCCGTGGCGTGGCGTATGTGAAGATCGACGATTCTGCCGATTGGCCGGAGAAACTCAATCGGCTCTTCCCGGATGATCTGTCGCAAATGAAGTACGAACGATGATTGCTCTCGATGATTCCAATGAGCTTTCGCAGGATAGCATTGTTGCAGAAGTTACTGGAGTAGCACACGTATATGGTAGGACACTTGCGCTCGACAATATTTCGCTACAGATCCCTGCTGGCAAATCGTTGGGGCTCATCGGGCCCGATGGAGTTGGTAAATCGACGTTACTGGGCTTGCTCTCTGGTGCGCGGAAAGTACAAACCGGTGCGGTAAACGTTTTTAAAGGGAGCATGGCTAGTGCGAAGCATCGAAATGCTGTCTGCACGCGTATTGCTTACATGCCGCAGGGACTGGGCAAGAATCTCTATCAGGAACTGAGTGTTCGCGAGAATCTGGATTTCTTCGGTAAGCTCTACGGTCAATCGCGCAGCGAACGACATATGCGAATTGATCGGCTTACGATTGCCACGGGACTTGCCGATTTTCTAAGTCGACCAGCGGGAAAGCTTTCAGGTGGTATGAAGCAGAAACTTGGATTGTGCTGTGCTTTGATTCATGAGCCAGAATTCCTGATTCTCGATGAACCAACGACAGGAGTCGACCCGCTATCGCGCCGCCAGTTCTGGGAATTGATCGATTCCATGCGAGCCGAGCGGACGAATATGACGCTGTTGGTATCAACAGCCTATATGGACGAAGCGGAGCGATTCGACCGCCTGATCGCAATGGATGCGGGGAAAATCTTAGCGACAGGCACTCCCGCAGACTTAAGAGCCAATACTAAGTCTGACAACCTTGAGAAAGCGTTCGTGGCTTTATTGCCGGCAGAGAAGCGAGGTAAACACCAAGAGTTGACGATTCCACTGCGAATTGAAACAGGCGGTCAGCCGGCGATCGTTGCCGAAGGCTTGACGCAGAGGTTTGGTGACTTTACCGCTGTTGAGCATGTGAGTTTTGAAATTTATGCGGGAGAGATTTTCGGCTTTCTGGGCTCCAACGGTTGTGGCAAAACCACCACGATGAAGAT
>JBGSTP010000009.1:0-8021 GCA_041736515.1 Pirellulaceae bacterium | reverse complement strand
GACCGCATCCACCGTCTGGCGACGGATGGCTACCTGCTTTCACCGTCTGGCGTTAGCGTAGCTACCGCTGCCAAGCGGTTGATGAATTACACGACCGCATCCACCGTCTGGCGACGGATGGCTACCTGCTGTCACCGTCTGGTGACGGATGGCTACAGATTGGCGCTGCCCAACTAGAGAGTCAAGACACGCCACAGTCCGGAATAACTATCAGTCCATAGAAACTTTAGATCGCTTTCGCTCCAGGGCGAATGAGAGGATTGGATTTCTGGGCTCTCGGCGATGTCTGAGCTTTCGGTTAGCAGTATCCAAGTTGAACTGTATACTGCGAGGGTGTCGTCTTCGTCGTTTTCGATTCGAAAGGCGTTCCAGCCGAGGTGGTCCGCCAAGCCTCGGACCACTGGATTCAAATCCAAAAAGCGGTTTGAGATATGTATCGCTAGAATTCCACCAGGACGTAATTGCTTGCGATAAATTTCACCACACTCGCTGCTTAGTAGATGCACAGGTATGGCATCGCTGCTGAACGCGTCGATGGCCAGCACGTCGAATTGTTGGCTTTGGCCAGCGGACAATTCTCGTTCCATGGTGATGCGAGCGTCGCCAAGCACAACGTCGACCGCTGCAGGCGAATCCGAAAGATATGTGAACACTGTGTTGGATAACTCGCGAACAGCCGGATTGATTTCGTAGAAGCGATACCGATCGCCCGCCCGCCCATAAACGGCAATCGAACCCGTACCCAGCCCCACCACACCGACTCGTAGCGGGCGTGGTTCTGCGGCGTCAGACAAACCTTCGCTCAAGCGAATTGCCAAACCGACACCACTATCACGACCATAATAGGTCGTCGGCTCGCTTTTCCAATAATTGTCCGTAAATTGTAGCCCGTGCAGAATTTGACCATGCGTTAATGTATACCGGCCGATCAACTCGCCATCGCCAACATCGGAATCTTCTTTATACTTGACTTTTAGCACCCCGTAGAAGTTGCGAGACACATGTACCAGCTCGTCATCTTCCTTGGCCACATGCACTAACTGCAGGCTAAGTAGAGTGAGCAGAGTTCCTGCGGGTAGCCAATACCACAGCCCCCATGATTTTGCTCCGGAGGGACGTAGCCAAGTTACGCCCAGTTCGATTAGCACTGCGGTGGCTATGGCAGTTGCCAGTATTTCAATTTGCCAGCGCTCAAAGCTGCGTAACTGCCAAAAGGCAACTAGGGCTGAAGTGATTGCAATCACGAATAGAAATCGCAGCGCGCGCTGCTGCCCCGCTTCCCCCAATCCCTTTAGCAACCAAAGCGCCAGTAGGCTCAATGCACATGGAAGCGATATTCCCAAGCTGAGTTCGAGGAGCATGCGCGGCGACACGAGAATCGGGAAGTGCATTTTCAAATAGTAGCCAGCAACCACGAGCTGCGCCACGGTCAGCGCGATCCAGGCCCAACCAATTCGCCGAGGGATCTGATTCCACGCGACTGTCAGGACTAAACCTAGTAACTGTGAAAGTCCGAAAGCCGCATAAAAATAGCGAGCCTGTTCTGAGCTTAGCGCCGATGACAGCGGTTGCAAAAGGAAGTAGGCAAGTGCACTGGCCTGCGCGCTGATCGCGACCAGCCAAATCCAAAATGCAGGTACGAGCCGATTCAGCCACGCTCGCTGCCAACACCAAGCCGAAAGCGTGAGCAGCGAGCTGGCCGCCAATCCTAGATGGTATTCCCAATAGCCTAAGAAGTACTCAGTCGCAACGATCGCGACAGACAGACCGCCCAACGCACCGCCCGCCGAAACCAACATGAAGAACAGCGTCAAATACTTGGGGTGCGGTTTGCATTGAACTAGCTCGCCGTGACAACACATGCAACAGATGAACAATACAGATGAGTAAATGCCGATTTGGTCAAGAATTGCAACATCTGCTTCCTTCTTGAGAACCCAACATGCCGTCGGTCCCGCGACGAGTAATAGAACACCAAATATGCGACGATCGTACCAACGTGGATTGTCAAAGCACAGGATGAAGCTGAGCAGGTAAATGCTTAGTGGCAACACCCACAGGAAAGGCACCGTCGCGACGTCGATGCACAGTTGGTTGGTGGTAGCCAATAACATGATCGACCCACAGGCCGACAATCCCAACCAAAGGAGCATCTGCCCAATTCCTGGTCTGCGTGCGGCCGACTCAGGGTTTCCGGACTCAGTGTTTTCTGACTGGGGGGGGCCTGATTCGGGGAGGCCAGTTGTCGGCTCCTCCAGTTTGTTGACGCTTTCCACGTCGTCTGAAGCGTCGAGCTGGCGCCACATGCGCAGGGCACACCACGCGACCAACACGGCAAACACTAGATATGCGATTGTCCAATGGATGGCCTGTTGGTGAAGCTCCAGCCAGGGCTCGAATAGGAAGGGGTAGCTGAGTAGCGCCAGCAGAGAACCGACGTTCGAAAGAGCATACAGACGGTAGGGCGACTCCCCGGGCGAAGTGCGACTAAACCACCGTTGCAGCAGTGGCCCTGTCGTCGAAAGCATGAAATAGGGTCCGCCAACGGTCGCCAGCATCAGGAGTAGAATTTGCCAAACCGGCGATTGTCCCGCAAGCGGTTTCCATGCGTCGGATGGAACGATGGGTAGAAATACCAGCGACAGAGCCAGCATGCTGATGTGCGTTGCTACTTGCGCCCGATAGCTTAACTTCGTGCTTACCACATGTGCGTAGATGTAGCCACCCAGCAGCAGCAACTGAAAGAAAAGCATGCAAGTCGTCCAGATCGACGGACCGCCGCCGAACCAGGGCAGAACGAAGCGTCCCATTAGCGGTTGGACTTGGAATAACAGAAAAGCGCTCACGAAGATGGTCAGAGCGTAACGTAGCATAGCATTCCTTTAAGATAACTTTGCAACATCATGAGTGCGGGAACTGGTCTGGTAGAACAACAGCTCGTTCCGGTTGCGAGTGAAATCCAGCTAATTGAACTGCGATGGCCTAGTTGGGCAGCACCATTTTTGTGGGCGACCAGGCATAGATGCCAGTATTGTCTGTTCGCAACAGTCGCTCAGCCGCCGGGATTTTCGGAAAAACCGGCGGCTAGAACCTCGCCGGTCAATACTCAGAACAGCCGACCAGAAATGTCGCGATTTCCAGTGTTATCAAATGAAAGTGTCGCTAACCATATAGGGGCTTTTATTTCGCCCCCTTGGGCGCAAGGAAATCGAGCTCTACCAAGAAATCGTCCAGGGCGTCAATTGTCTTTTGGTAATAACTATCATCGCCGCGGCCGTTATTGAAGAAACCGTGCGCAGCTCCCTCAAAGCCCACGAGTTTACAAGTTCGTCCATGACGCTTCATGGCTTCGTCGAACAGTTCAGCCGTTCGATAGGGGACCGTCGTATCAGCTTTACCATGAAAAATAATTGCGGGGGGCGTTGCTTGACTTACTTGATGAAAGGGGGACATTTCTTCAGGGACGCCGCCTAAGCGTTCGCGCAGCGACTCAAGCTTTTCGGGATTGAGGTCGGCTTCTCCGGCGACATTTGCGAGTACCAGTGCGGGATTGAAAAGCGCCAGGGCGTTCGGGATGGAGCTGATATTCTTGTCTTCTGACTCCTCGTCGAACTTGCCAATCGTACCGGTCGCAGCCGCCAAATGTCCGCCGGCTGATCCTCCACCAGCCACAATTCGATTAGGATCGATACCCAGCCTGTCTGCATTAGACCGCACCCAGCGAATGGCCGACTTGGCATCCGCCACGCACGAGACTGCTTTGACATCATGCCGGCTTGCCACACGATAGTCTGCGGTGATGGCTACCATGCCCCGTTTGGCAAAATACTGACAGTGGTGTTCGAATTGTGTGGGTGAGCCCGAAGTCCAGCCGCCACCAAAAAAGAACACTATGGCTGGACGCGGAGTTGCGCTCGCCTGCTCTGGCTGAAAAATGTATGCATTGAGCGCGACCTCACCGATGCGCTTGTAGACTTCGACTTGAGCGTCTTTGATTTCCGGCGGGTAGGCTTTGTCTTTTTTCTTTTGAGCAGCCTTGGCGTTCTTGTTGGTAGTACCCTTGACCGCAGCGCCTTTATCCGCAGCGCCTTTATCGGTGGCAAAAACGGACGCGTTCAGGCTCAAACAAAAACCGACCAAGCATAAAATCAATGTGGCGCGCATCTACAGGGGCCTTTCTTAAATACTGTCCGGCATCTGACAGGCATGAATAAAAAACGGGGTGAATTGTGGGACATCGCCACTTTCATGAGCGGCGGGGCGATAGAGCACTAGCGCCCCGCCGCTTGCTAATCTGAAAAACGTGCGGTTTCCTGTGTTGTCAAATGAAAGTGCGTTGCCCCGATAGTATACACGTGCAAAAGGTTGTCGCGGCCTGTTGGTTTTGGGAGTGGGGCGATTGATTTCAAGCCCTGCTGCGAAAACGATGCGAATTACGACTTGGACAGCTACCTTGCCTGGCACTGGATTGTTTCCGGTAGCGGCGGACGCGATAATGCGTTCCAGGTAGGGCATAGAAGCGAAACTCGAAACTCATTGAATTGGAATGTTATGGTTAAACAAATTGTGGTGTGTGTGTTGGCGCTGACCTTGTCAAGAGTCGCCGTGTCGAAGGATTGGCCACAGTGGATGGGGCCCGGCCGGGATAATCGTTGGTCCGCTGACAATATCCTCGAGCGGTTTCCCAGTGGTGGGCCACGCATCGTTTGGAGAGCGGCTGTCGCGGGTGGATATGCGGGGCCGGCAGTGGCGGGGAATCGTGTTTACGTGACTGACTTTGTATCGAGCGGCGATGCCAAAGTCGACAATTTCGATCGCAAGGCGATCGCGGGCCAGGAGCGTGTGCTGTGTCTGGATGCCATGACCGGCCGTGAGATTTGGAAGTTTGAATATCCGGTGAGTTACGCAATTTCTTATCCGGCAGGGCCTCGGTGCACTCCAGTTTTAGATGAGGGACGCGTTACCACGCTGGGCGCTGAGGGCATGCTCATCTGCTTTGATGCGGAGTCTGGACGGGTTATTTGGAAGAAGGATCTCCCCAAAGAGTACTCGACGAAGTCCGCGCTGTGGGGTTACGCAGCTCATCCGCTGATCGACGGTCCACGGCTGATTTGCCTGGTCGGTGGCGCCGGTTCGCATACCGTGGCTTTCGACAAACTGACCGGTGAAGAAATCTGGAGAACGGGCACCGCAGCGGAACAGGGATATTCTCCGCCAACGATGATTCGCGCCGCTGGAGTGAGACAACTGATTCTTGCAAATCCAGTTGCAGTCAACGCTGTCAAACCGGAAACAGGCGAATTGTTATGGCAAGCTCCCTACGAGGCAACCAATGGTTCGATCATTATGTCGCCCATTGTCATCGGCGATTACCTTTACATTGGTGGATACTCAAACCACAATTTGCTTCTCAAGCTCGACCAGGATAAGCCTGGCGCGACCGTCGTCGCGAAAGACAAGGCGAAGAAATTCATTTCGCCAGTCAATGTGCAACCGTTCGTGGATGGAGACACAATCTATGGGATGGATCAAAAGGGAGACTTGATCGCATTCAAATTGCCCGACGGCGAGGCGATGTGGACTAGTACGGATCTAATTGGTAGCCGCTCACAGGGCTCCGAGACGGCCTTTCTAGTTAAACAGGCCGATCGTTTTTTTGTGTTCAATGAGAAAGGTGAATTAGTTATCGCCAAACTAACACCGACCGGCGTAGAAATTATCGACCGAGCTAAGGTGATCGAGCCGACCAACAATGCCTTCGGACGTAAGGTTGTATGGTGTGCGCCAGCATTCGCAGGCACCAAGATGTTTGTAAGGAATGATAACGAATGCATCTGCGTCGAACTTGGAAAGTAACTCCCCCACGCGTCTAGGAAGGGTTCGAATGTCTTGCAAGAACAGTTCGTGGCTGAGGCTGGTCTTTTCAGCTAAAGCGTTAATGCTGCTGGTCGCATCTGCCATGTCTGCTGAACGCCCTAACATGGTAATCATCATGGTTGATGATATGGGGTTTTCAGATATCGGGCTGTATGGCAGCGAGATTCCGACTCCGCACTTAAACGCTTTAGCGAAAAACGGGGTACGCTTTTCGCAGTTTTACAACACGGGACGATGCTGTCCCACACGTGCTTCGTTACTCACGGGGCTGTACTCGCATCAAGCGGGAGTAGGGCACATGACCGAAGATCAGGGGCAGCCCGGATATCGCGGTCAATTAACGCAACATTGTGTAACTTTTGCACAAGTGCTTCAACAAGCTGGCTACTTTACGGCGATGACTGGCAAGTGGCACGTGGGCTTTGAGCATGGCGTGACACCCTGGGAGCGTGGCTTCGATCGCAGTCTCAATCTTCCGGCTGGTGGTGTCCATTTTTCGAATCAGACGGGAACGAAAGCTGGCGCGAAACTCTACCTCAATGGCAAACTCGTGGCTGCCGATGATCCACAATTCTCTCCTCCTTGGTACGCGGCTGATCTGTGGACTGAGCAAGGTATTCGATTTGTCGATGAAGCCATTGCGGCCCAAAAGCCATTCGTGTGGTATCTCGCACACACTGCTCCTCATTTTCCCTGCATGGCACCGGAAGCGACGATCGCTGCCTTTCGCGGCAAGTTTATGGATGGCTGGGACAAGCTCCGGGATCAGCGGTATTCGCGACAAATCTCATCGGGTTTGATCGACAAGAACTGGCAACTCGAAGACCGCCCCGAGGATGTTCCCGCTTGGGATTCGCTGTCCGATGAGGAGAAACTGCGTTACGACGATACGCTGGCCATCTATGCCGCCATGATTGTGGAGGTAGATAAGAACCTGGGGAAAGTGGTAGCTGCGTTACGCGAGCGGGATCAACTCGACAATACCTTGATTCTATTCCTCTCCGATAACGGTGGTAATGCCGAGTCAGGAATTGCTGGCAAGTACGAAGGCGATCATCCAGGAGACGCTCACTCAAACGTATTTATCGGTAAGTGCTGGGCCCATTTGAACAACACACCTTTTCGCAAATACAAGCACTACAATCACGAGGGCGGCATAGCTACGCCGCTGATCGCGCATTGGCCTGCGGCGGTCAAACCACGAACGGGGACAGCAGGTTGGATTCACACGCCGACGCATTTGATCGATGTGATGGCGACCTGTGTTGATCTGGCTGGTGCGACCTATCCAGCCGAGTACGACGGCCACCCGATTCTCTCCATGCAAGGTCAAAGTCTGAGACCGTTGTTGGAGGGCTCAGGCGAATTCGCCGAACGGACACTGTTCTGGGAACATGAGGGCAATGCAGCAATACGCGTCGGCAATGACAAATTAGTTCGCAGCGGTACCAACGGAGAGTGGGAGTTATTCCGCTTGGATTCCGACCGTACGGAACAAAAGAACCTCGCAGCTTCCGAGCCAGATAAGGTCGCTGCATTGACACAACAGTGGATGGGTTGGGCAACTGATGTGGGGGCGCTGCCCAAGCCCTCTGCAACCACCAAGCCAGCTGCCAAAAAAAGTGCGGCTGGCGGAAGAAGGAAAGCCAAGCAGACTGCGACAGGCAAGAAAGCCGAATCCAACTAGCGCTCACGAGTATTAATGGTAGGAATTCAAATGGTAGGTATCTTAACCGCAGGTAATTCGCGTATGGATTGCCCGTTGTTTACTCTATGGCACTTCCTTTGGGCAATGAGCATCGGGAGCCTGTGCCTCTGCTCGGCTCTAACAACACAAGCAGAATCGCCTGCAGTGGGCAATCGCTGTGAAATCATACCTCTGGCTGAGCATCAAGTTGCCTTCCAGATTGATGGGATCGAAAAACTAAGGTGGAATTTTAGCCGGCAGTTTCCGCGCCCTTATTTCTTCCCGTTCTATGGTCCTAGCGGTGCGATGCTTACGCGGATGGGACATCCAGGGGCACCTAATCACGATCATCATCAATCGATCTGGTTCGCGCACAATAAAGTGAACGATTTGGATTTTTGGGGCAATGAGAAAGGCACTTCCATCATTCAGAAACGATGGACCTGTTATCAAGATG
>JBGSTP010000282.1:0-52809 GCA_041736515.1 Pirellulaceae bacterium | reverse complement strand
TACCGAGCCAACCGAGACGTCAAAGATAGGAAACTGCATGGCGGCTGTCTGGATAGTCCCTCCCAGACTCCAGGTAGTGCGCAAGTGCACGCTTTCTGCGCCTGTTACCACTGTGACGGAAGCTGAGCCGGACAGGGCTTTCAGGGGATCAACGTGAATCTGTATTTCGCATGTTTCATTTGGCGCAACCTTTCGGCGTGAGGCAGTGGCAAGCGCACACGTGCAGCTAGTGCGGACATCGTCAATCGTGACATGTGTGTGACCCTCGTTCCGCAACGTAAATTTGGTAATCTTAGGTTCACTATCGGGTTGAATAACTCCGAGGTCGATCTCCGAAGTCCCAACCGCGACAAGGCTAGCCACGCGTTCCTTCTTGCTCGACGTCGAAGTTTGTTCTGTGGAAGGCGAGGCTTGGCGTTGACAGCCGCAGAGGGGAACGAGCGTCAAAAGAATCCATGCGGAAAGCCTTTGATTCCTTCGAACGACAAAGTAGGCGATGACGAGCGCCACCAGTACTCCACCGAGCGTTAGCAAACTGCCTAGCCAACTGACCGACCGAGGCTGAGTGATATTTGCGGTAGATAGAATTAGGCTTTCACCATTCCATTTCGATTCGAGGACTGCTGTTGGGATGGCGAAGCGCCGTCGTGCGTCGTAAATGTGAACATTTCCAGCATCGACGTTCTCGCACAGGACGAAATGATGCGTCCCACTGTTTTCGACCCTGAGTATCACGAGACCATGCTGGCAATGCCAATTCAGCGAGTCGGAAGTCAGTCGCGCCAATTGAGTATACAGACCGAATTTCGTCGCGACATCTTGTAGCGTCGCCTTCGAGTAGCCTTTGTCCGTCAAATTGGGAATACACCTAGAGAATTCGGTGAAGTTTTGCGGCGCACGTTCTGGCCGTAGTACTGCGAAAGCAACGAACAGGCATTCTGCGCCGCACGTGTTGGATTTGCTAAGCTCTGCAATCGCGACGAGTGGTTGCAATTGCAAAAGGCAAAGCAACATTAAAACTTACACAGGAAAATTAAACACTCTATTTCTCGAAAATGCGTTGAGAGATCAAACGAATCGCTTCCATTTTCAAGTCGTACTCACGTTGTCCATCAGTGCCAACAAAGCGGATCTCGCGCTTGCGTTGCCTGTTTTGCGGCTCCAAGTCAATTCTCGTTCCGGGCGGCAGTGCTGATTGGTCCAAGCTAAACTTAGTTCGCACGTCTCGAGGATTGGAAGTGAATTCGTCGATCTTCCACTCAGTTGTCAGCTTATTGCGACTGCCCGAAGTCACCTTTCCATGTGATACATACCATGTACCTACTGAATTCGCCCAATCAAAAGAACCAATTATGGGAGCCGCACGACCCCCAGATGCTTCAGTTGCGCGAACCAAATAGTTGGTCGGATCGATCTCTACCCTTCTGATTGCGAAACTTACCGGCTTACTTGCGTCAACAGTTTCGGTTAGTGAAACCACCACTCGATTGTTTGCTGTGTCATAGCTCGACTTGCAATCCGACAGTCGCTTCGAAAGCAAGTAACTGAAAGTCGTTTTGCCCTGATTTCGCTTTACAAGGAAACCCGTCCAGCTCGCGGGAAACAATGGAGTTAATTCATGTACGGTTGGCAAACCTGCTGCCGCTTCGATCGTCACCCCCATTTTTAACGGAGTGTGTATGATTGCGTTTTGGCCATCAAAAATGTAGGTCTCGCGCAAATCTGTCTTCAGCAGGCTGCCGACTTTTTCAAGCTTATCAAATTCAGGGGTACCTGGAGGCGGCTTAGGCAGAACCTGAGCCCAAACCTTTTCGCCGTGGGATTCGAGCCATACTTCGTAGTTGAAATCCCCCAGTGGATCGCGACGCGTAACACTAGCATGGAGTTTGAACGCCGCGATTGATTCGATGCGATTCATCTGCTCCGCCGCTTTCTTGCAGCATTCGGCGATATCAGTCTCCTGCGCCACTACGCAAGAAGCAAGCACGCATCCAAAAACTAATGCTATCAAGTTGTTCAAAGTTCACCTCCCTCCAAATCACAATCGGAGTTGCAAAATTGAGGTGCCCTCTCGATCCCATACGCTCCCGGGTCTTCAGCCTCAACACATACTTCCTCGGTTTCATCATACCAACAGCTGTCAAACACGGTGGAACAGGTCCACTCGAGGTTTGTAGATTGACATTCACAGTCGACACTTGTTGGCCATTCATACGTACACCTCGACTTCCCAAATTCCTGTGGGTTGGGGTTCGCCGTACGAATTGAATGCAAACTACAGGTGTAGTAACCGTAATCGCCATCGCAGTCATCATCATTACATTTTTCGATCTCAACGCAGTATCTATCCACCCAAAAGGTATCGCCTAGATCTGCGCCGTATAGCGATCTTGCTTCGTCCGTCGTTAGTCCGAAAGGGCATGGTTGAATGAAAAAGAGGAATCCGCAGACAACACCGTATGCAGATGGGATGAGGATTATTGACACACGTTTCATTCCTTAAATCCTTATGAAACAACTTACTCAACTTCCAAACGGCAAATTGAGTCAAATGTCAAAGACGTACGGTCTTTACGGATGTCTAGTCATGATCGCTCCCGTTGGATGTTGGAGCGTGGACAACAGACTGGACATTCAGCCGCAATGTGCGCTGGCCGCCTCCAGTAAGTTTCAGCGTAACTTCAACTGCCAAAGGGGACGGACGGTGCGCTCCGTCCGTTGCCTCGTAGGGAGTAAAGTCGAGTCGCAATGCGTCTTCAACGCGCGACGAACTAAAGTAATAACTCAACAAGCTGGCTTGGACGCATTCACACGATGTCGTCACCGCAGCAATGTTGCTGGCTGAACGGACCCCATCCAAGCCAAGTTCCGTTAGTGGAAAGCAAAGATAGCTGGCTTGTCCGGCAAAGATAATCCCCGCGTCGATTTCGCGCGTCTGAACCAGTTCAGAATCTCCGGAGCCAGATGTGGATTGTAAACCAGCCATCGGTGAAGGAAACGTGTTGGCATTGCAACCGGTTGCCGCTAGAAATGCAACCATCGTTCCCGACCACTTAAGCTCTGCCAAGAACTTCGCCACTGAACTTGTGAACTTGTGAACTTGTGAACTGATCTTTCCATCGCAGAACCCCGGCAGACAAGAGCACCAAGACGCGAGTGACCGCTCGTGATTATGCACATGGGCGCCCCAGAGTCAAGCAATTTCCGAATAGATTGGACACTTCTCGCCGATCGCCACCACGTAGGTCAGCCTCTCCGAGGCTGATACCAACAAAGCCGTGGTCTTTCGAGTCTCGGAGAGACTCGACTACGCGACTTGCCGACGTCGTCACTAACTCACACGCGTAAACAGTTTAGAGTTATGATTGATGGCGATCAGCGAGAAGTGTCGATTTTTTTTACAAGCGACCACTCGCTTGTGCGTCGAGCTGGTATTGCCATCGTCTTCTACAAAGTGCCGCTGTCCAATTAGCGCTCCTAGACATCCCTCCGCGCTCTCCGCCTCTCCGCGCTTTAAGACTTGCTCGTACGCTGCGGCACGTACAACACGATTTATGATGCGGACAGTACATCAAACGCGGAGACGCGGAGGACCCCTTCTCCCTGAGTACAGGGGCGAAGAGCCAGTGCGTTGGGTGCTAAACCAATTTCCTTCTGACCGTAAACAGTGTTACCAACTGTTCCAATGATTTCGATTTTCACTGCTGGCCAGCTACGGATGCTCATCGAACCAAGCCATAGTGGCCGTCGCGATGCCTTCGTGCCCACCTTCAAAGATGGAGACGCGCGCGTTGCCGGCCCATCTTCGCAAATAGATTTGGCGCGAAAAAGACTTGTCGAACAACAGATCGCCCGGCGTTGGATTCTTCAAACGTCCATTGTCGACAGACAGCTGTTGGATCTCGTCCTCGCTGACTACTTGGGTCCCCACAGCAGATGCGATCGCATTGAAAGCTTCCAATGTGTGGCGAGTGGGTACTGAGCCACTATGGCCGTCGTGAATCCCCGAGGAAATATCCAGCGGAATTGAGGTGGCATTCTTCAAAAACGTAATAGGCGAGCGCAACCGATACTGCTCGTCGACTGCAGGCGAGTCGCCCGGCGCACCACCGCAAACTTGGCGAAGCATAGCTCCGTAGCGATCGTCTCGATGTGTCGCATGCCAACGACTCAGATCGCTGATTCCCACCCACGCGCTGGCTGCTCTCCACTGTGTGGGAAACTTGGCGGACATCATCATGGTCATGTGCCCTCCGCCAGAATCACCCGTCAAATAAATGCGATTCGCATCGATAGCGCGATGTTCGATGGTCCAACGCACGGCATCCAAAATGTCCTGCTGCGCTGCTGGCGAGGCACATGCCAAGGGGTCGTCATTGGCGCCGCGAAAATTGGGTTGCAGACAAAACCAACCGCGCTCGGCGACTAGCTTCTCTAGTTCGGGTTGCCGTTGTTCAAAGTCCGCACTCCAGCTATGCAAACTAACGACCAGCGGAACAGCGGCTTGGCGAGTGTTTGTCGGTCCGCTCAAGTACGCAGCCTGAAGCGACTGATCCGCCGTCGATACGAATTCGAACTTCGTACGCTGAGGAAGGTCAGCATTGGGCGCATCAGCGAACCTCAAATCCGCCATGTAGATGGCAGTAATTGGCTTTCCCTGCTCATCTTTTTCGTGGCTCGAATACCATGACACCACAGCGCTCGAAGAGTTCAAGGCGATGAAACCCGGGTATGAGTTATCTCCATCGCTGGGGAGCTCGGCAAACTCCTGCAATTGATCGCCTTGCAGCCAGCATAATGAGGTTCGAGGTCCCGCTGCAGTTTGCCTTCGGCCTCCCACCAACCAACGATCATGCCAACGAGCCAGCAGAGGTCCACCAATGTAGCGATCCAAGTCGACGCGCTCCCATTGTTTGTAGGGTGGCGAGGCTCGCAGCAACTGTGCATGCTCGTTGCCGCGACGTCCGATGCCAATCGCACGCTGCTGTTCGTCAAACACAAAGGCTGTTTCGTCACCCTGCCTCTCCTGAAACAAGCTATGCGTTTTCCAAACCAAACCATCGTCGCTCTCCAACATGACGGACTCGATGACAGGTCCAGCCCGTCGATAGCGCGCATCAAATTCATGTTTGCGACGTCCACACAGGTAGGCTTTATCGCCAACACTGGCCGCGCGCCAAATATAGTGACCGTAGGTACCCTCCATCATCTGCGGTTCCGACCACTGTACGCCATCGGTGGTCGAAACGGCGTAGCCCAAGTGAGCATTCATATCGAACTTTTTGTCCTGCATTTCAGCTTCGTCGCAATGCCATGTGCCAGAATAGACGAACAGTTGGTCGCGAAAAACCAGAAAGTGAGGATCTCGCGTGTCGCGCTGTGGAACGCTGAAACGATGCACTGAATTCCAACTTTGCAGGTCTTCGCTCATCAAGATGTGAATCGATGATGTCGGATTAACCGCATGACCATCGGGACAACTGCGAAACGCCAAATAGTATCGCCCTCGGAAGGTCATCAGGTCAGTGAACGCGTTGTGTTCGCCATTATGAAATACACGTCGCACATTGCTAATCGTGACCGCTGGAGTTTGCGCGCGACAATGTTCTGGCACAACTAAATTGAACAATAGAAAAACAGCAATTAGGGATCGCATGCTTGACTTCCAACGGAACAGAGTCAGCGAGAGAGAATCCAAGTGCGTGAAGAATGATTCGTGCTCAGCTATCATATCTAAAAACTCCGTGGACGATATGTGTTTAAATTCCCTCGCAACAGCAGCTCCAAGCGCAAGCAAGTGACCAATCCTGCGCAATGTCAATTCGCCGCGTAAGAATTGCGCGGCGGCCTGACATGAAAATACTAGGGTTGCGATAGCTGTTTTAGCGACCAATCGCGAGCCAATCCCATAGGAGCCGGCGGTGACTCGGCCACTTTCCGAAGGTCGTCGACACTCGATGGATCTTTGATCCAACCTAAGGCGACCGTGGACGTGAATTGCACCAAAGTATCTTCTGGGTCGTTAACACTCTGATCCAACATGCGTTGGGCAAGTTGCTTCGCAAGAGCGGAATCCTGACTTCCTTCCTCGATTTTTCCAACTGCCCAGATCGCTGCCGCCCGGGCAAAATCGCCCATCTTATGCCCATTCTTTGGAATATAGATTTTCAATAAATCGAGCGCTGGCCGATAACGATTGCGTCCCAACGCCTCAAACAAATAGGCTTGTCTGAACAACTCTTCCAACGTTACGAAATCATCTTGCTGGAGTCGTTTTGTCAGTCGTTCGGCATTCTTAAAAATGGCGTCCAGGACCTCGGTTGAGTCTGCAAGGGACTGCAGCGCCCAGGCCGCCGTGATACAAACATCCATGTCGGGATGCTCGAGCAATGCAACCAGACGTGGACACCGCTGGCGCTCTTCCAATGCAACGGACAAAAGTATCGCCTGTACGATCGCGCGGGCCGATTCGCCGTTTAACTGAGTAGTAATAGCCTCGTCTACGATTGGCTTCAACTCAACACGGCTTGCTTTCTTTTCTAAATTCTCCCGAACCAGGTTCCGCAATACATGATTTCGATCGCCAATAGCAGTTGCTTGAACTCGTAGACTATCGCCATCATCGAACCGGTCGAGGACCTCGATAGCCTGCCGGCGGATATTGTTATCCGCTTGGCCTATCATCGCCGCAGCTAATTCTCGAGCCAACATAGAAAAATTTTCAGCAATCGCTGCGTAGGCGATGACCCTGGCAGCAATATTGTTTGAGTTCAGTATGTCGACGAGTTGCTCCCGTGCGCGGTCGCTCGTATGGCGTCTCAATAACTCTGCGGCAATCAACTCATGTTGGGCAATCTGAGCGGCAGTCACCTGCTCTGCAAGAGATTCCAGACCAACAGGCACTATGGCTCCCAGCGCCCGCGCAATGACAATCTTCAGTGGTGTCGGTGTTCGATCACTACGAAGCAGAATCTCCAATCTCTCTCGATCCGAACCATTTCCTGCCGCACCAATGCCTTCGACGGCAATCAAGAGTTCGGAAACGGGCGTGTCGCTGTTGGTTAATAGTTCGCGCCAATACTCCAATGCGACAGGACTCCTCCAAGCTACCAGAGCAGGTTCCAGTAACTTTCGTGAAGCAGCATGCGTGCGAAGAATGTCCCACAACTCCGCGGCATGGCTGCCGTCTGACAGCTTGAGTGCGGCTGAAACCAAACTCAATTGAACCAGTTGATTCTCGTCGGTTTTCTTGAGTTGAGCGATAATACTCTGCAGGCCCACGTCGCGACCGCTCAACGAGGAGTCGTTTGCGTAGCGTATTGCCTCCTGCGACTCGGCAACTCGCAACTGTCGCTGCTCAGAATTCAACCGTTCCGGTTCGAGTGTTTTCTTTGGTTTGGCCGGGATATAAAGCCAAGTAGCGCCCAAATCCGGTTCTGTCTCCCAGCGATGGACGAGACGCGGCTGTTGTTGGGCAAGCCCATTGCCAGCTACCCAGACGCTGATCACCAATCCCCCAAGACACGGTGCCCAGGCAATAAGCGGCCGGCGAAGGGTAAATCGATTGTCCGTTTTCAATGGTTGTTTTTTGAGAGGCATGGTTGCTCTAGCTGGTATCTTTGATTTCGATTGGACAGATTGCACCAACACACTGTAAACACGTCGCTACCGTGAGACTCAATTAGTCAGGTCTTGTCATTCTCCAAATGCGCCCGGCCAGGATTGCCAAGCAAACTCCCGTGATTGTAATTCCAACCCACCAACTTCCTGGAGACAAATCGTATTGCTCGAATCCGTCCGTCTTCATTTCGCTCAGGGCCGCAGCGGCTGGATTGACCAACAAAATCCGCTCGACCAAGAGCGGACCAAAGGGCTTTCCGCGCGCGAGCCATACCAACAGCGTGCCAGCAAACAGCGCCAGCAGAATGCCATAACTAGTGGCTGTAGCCACTGCCGTTGTTCTACAGAATGAGCTGACACAGGCGCTAATGGAAACCACCATCGCAACGGCGACGAGCAATGAAACGATGACATTTCCTATTTGCCCGCTCATGGCCGGCTCGATATAGCTCATCACGGCATAGCCAGGAAGTGTCGCTAACAGCACCAGCAACATCGTCCAAACCACACTCATCACTTTGCCAGATACAATGCGCAATGGCGAGAATGGAGTGGTTCGCAATAGCTGCCACCCACCACTTTCGACTTCCGCAGCAATCAAGTTAGCTCCCAGACTAGGACCGACCAACAACATCAGCGAAAGCTGCATAAGCACCAAGGGGCCAGCGATTTTCTCTACACCCCAGTCGATTGTTCCAATCGATGCCAACACAGTCAACGCCAAGGAAATGATCGCGCAGATCGATACCAGCCGAATGAGCCAGTGCAACCGCCCAAATTTTCGCGTACGAAACTCTTTGACCATCACTGGGTTCAGCCACCAAGGAATCGACGACTTGCGTTGGTTAGGATCCACCAAGTAGTTCACACGACGAAATAGCCCGGCTTCTTCTTCGCCTTGCTTACCAACTACTTTGCCGGTCGGACGAGGACGGTCGAGCAAAAGTGGATCCAGCTTGCGAATCGTGACAACGCCTACTGTCACGGTCAGCACTAAACTTGCAATCAGGAAATCGATCCAACCAGTGCTTATTCCCACAGTGGCTGCTTCGGCTTGGGCACCCGCAATTTGTTGCAAAGCAGAAACGGGCGAAACAGCGGTCAACCAATGTGCGACAGCCGCAAATAAGCCAGACAGGTTCCCAATTAAAATTAATGGCCCAAGGGACAATACAGCTAGGGCTAGAACGGCCGCATAGGTCCAGCGCAGACTACCATCGGTCGAAGAAGAGCGCAAGCTGATCCATAGCCCCAGCGCAGAATACTGTATTGCCGGTCGGGCATATAACCCACCAAGTGTTTTATCTTGGATGCCTGTCCACTGCAGTTAACTCCGGCAATCCATGCGTTGCCTGATGTCGGACGCGACAAGCCTACCAAGATTTTGATGGTGGTCGTTTTGCCAGCTCCATTGGGCCCAATGAAACCGAGAATCTGACCACGATCCACGTGAATTGTCAGATCGTCCAACGCAATGGAAGTGTAAACGCGATTACTCACTCAGACTCGATTGAGCCGACATTTTTCCGCGGACACTGGCATGAAAATGATCGACTTGCCAAAGCACGAGGTTCGCCGAGACGCTAGTGCTGCTTTGGTTTGATTCGCTAACCTGGAGCAATACTTCCAATGTGCCGTCACTAATGGTTTCTAAGATTGCAGCATCAGTTATCGTTGCCATCCATGGAATCGAGGGACTTTCCAACTTTGCCAATTGGATAACTTCAGTGCCGGTTTGGACAGACAGCGTGACCACTCGCTGCGGTGCCTTGATATCTAACTCCAAATCGACGGAAGCTGCCTGGATAGGTACGACCTCGGATGGCAAAACAAATTGTAGGTGAGCCTCAGCTGCCGAAGAAACGTCTTTGCGCCACTCGCCGGTACGATCATCGTACGCCAATGTGACACCGGTAGGACCAGGGTCCCGTCGGAGTTGGATCAGCCCGTGTGGAACAAAAATCTCCGCTCCAATCTCCGGTCGGCTTAAACTAACGGGCAACGCGACCAGTGCCGATCCAAATTGTTCTAGTTCACGATTCCAACTGGCACCTTCCCAGGGATCTGTCCATCCATAGAGCCGACGTACCGGTCGACGCAGTTTTTCGTCGGCCTTAAAAAACTGTTTATAGAGCCCTAAGCGTCTGTGCTGTTCGTCGCTCAGGAACGAACCCGATATCCAGCGGTCTCCCTCCACCTTAATCTGGTTGTTGGCCATCAAGTCGTCCTCAATCGGATCGCAGAGCATCGGAGCCCCCATGGCAAAGCTAAGCACCGGGTCTTCTAGCCTCGACGGCATACCTATAGGTAACTCCAATCTTAGACCGCTCTTCGAAAGCGTGCCCCTGACAACCAGCTGCTCCGTGGCCAATGAGTACTCGGCGTTGTAACGCCACGAACTGGGTGGCCAAGCATCGTTGCTGACGAACCAGTGCTGAAAATCATCCTGAACAAAACGACGCACTCCAGTCGTAATTGCCTCGCTGGTTCGCGCGACGCCATCCATTTTACTTTCCAACTGCATGGCTGCAGCCGACTCTAAGTATACGGCCGCTTGTTCCCGTACCAGCGCGGAACTTCCATCGCTACCAATGTCCACAATTTGAAATCGCGACAAACATTCCGGGATATCCCGCCGCGTCCAATTAGCCACCCCTATCAAAGCCAGGCTCACCAAAATTGCCGCTATCGGTGCCGCTAATCCGATTCCAGGCAATCGGCCCCAATAGGCTAAGCACACACTCAAACCAGCCAAGCTCACGCAAAATCCCAATAAGGCTGCGGCCACCAAACCGCGTGGCACAACGGGATTCCCGATATGTTGCAGAGGATATTCGACTTGCTTGGCCAGTGGTAGTGCCGCCTTCCCGTCGTTGGAGTCGATCGCGAAATAGCTTGCCCAAACACGAGGTTGGTAGGGCGACTGGTACAGTGCATCTTGCTTGATCTGCTTCGTGCGAGGTTCGATCCAAGCCCGACTATCGATGGTAGTCATGACAAGTTGTCCGTAACCGATGTTCATCTCGATAGCTGCTGGCCAATCCTCAACAACAAAGCGAGCTTCACCACCCTCCTGAACCACGCGCACCATGGAGAGATCCGGTTCGGAAGCGACGCGACGGTCCTCTTCGGAGTGCCTCATGCCCGGCACTGTCAGTTCTACGACAAATTCGTTGAGCTCGATGCGCTCAACCTCTTCGCACAGCTGGCCTGGACCTAACAAGGGTCTGACCAACGCGCACGGCACCCGGTCCAACATGATCCACAACCTCCCACCGCTGGCAAGGTAACGCCGCATGCTCTCGACAGCAGCTCCGTCTTCCAGCACGCTTGGATCCTCGATAACAAACACATCTAAACTGGCCCAATTCGATTGATTCAGTGGAAGAGAGCGGTCGTCAAATGTGGCCGCAATCCGATCGTGACCTGCTTCCAGCCGAGCCGCGACAGCGAACTCGTATCCCGCGCCTACTTCTTGTTTTGGCCAGTACCAAGGTGGCAGCTGAAGTGGGTCCGGCTGCATGGCCATTCCGAAGGTGCGTCCAGCCGTGACTTCCATGGTCATCGTATGCCTGACCGGTGCTCCCTTGCGTTCCAAAATGACCTCGCGCCCACCGAAACGGACGATCATTGTCGCCGTCAGATGGATCGACTTTAGCTCTTGAATCGCCTCTGGCAATTGCACAAAGACATCCAGCTGTTCCTGCTGTCCGGGAACAACAACGACTCTCCGCGCACTTTGCAACTTGGGCAATTCGTCGATAGTGACCACAACAGTGCCTTCGGCCAGAGCATCGCCGACATTGCCAACGCTAGCCTGCAACATCAGCAAACCTCCCGGCACAGCGCGACTCTGTGGCGTCAGTGCGATTCCTGAGAATGTCAAATCGCCGCCAGCCATTGCCGTCGTTCCGCCGCTCGAAACCAGAAGAAATAAAACCCAAAAAATTACTGACCGTGCCATTGCGCGCTTGCTTTCCAGTTAGTCAAGACCGTCATCGAGTTGCAAAGCATACCATGTTTGGGCGAGCTGCAGAATAAAACATCCCCGCTGCAAGTAGTCAAGTCTCGCGAGAATTGAGTCAGCGTCTCGGAGCGACTTTGCTGCGCGGCAAGATCCTACCTGCCGCTCGCTTTACCAACTGTTTGTTGCGAGCCGCAGCTTGAATGAAATCTGTGAGAGCTCTCGAACCAATTCGGCGTCGCTGAGGTCTGACAACTTCAGCGTCTGCGGATACCAGCGCTCGATCACTGCAGACAGCGTGTCGACCAGCTCCGCATCCACGCGCAGATTTCTGGGCAGCAGACGCAGGTCGGCTTCAGCTATCGGTACTCGCAATCTCAAACAGGCTGGCCCGCCTCCATTGGCCATGCTCTGCGCTAAAGAGACGAATCGGACTTCTTCAATTGGACATTCCGGCATGGCAATTAGCCGCTCTATCAGATGTCGCGCAGACTCTACCTCATTACATTGCCGGGGGCATATCAAAACCATTTTGGGCTTGTCTGTGATTGTCCGACCAGTATGTGGACTTAAAATTTGGCTATTGAAAAAGTAGCTAGCGACAGCTTCGCTTAGCGACAGCTGTTCGGCAGCAACCTCGATGCGGAGAAGCGACCTGCCCGTCACTTGCAAATACTCCGCGGCCAATTGCTCGAGCGTTGGTTCGGCGTCGAGGAAAGCGTGTTGATGATAAATCAGCAAGTTCTCGTGGCTAGTAGCAATGACATCGTTGTGAAAAACCCCTGCCGCGATCGCATCAGGATGCTGCCACAGGAAAAAAGTTCGCCTTGGTTCCAATTGATGCTTTCGCGCTATCGCCTCGCTGGCGGCTCGTGTCTGCCGCGCCACGAAACTGGACGAATTGGATTGTCCATCGCTTTCACCGTAAACGAATACATTGAACCCGACCTGACCGCTGCGATCGCACAGTCGCATATGATTTGCCGCTCCCTCATCTCGCAATGGCATAATTGCAGGCAGCGGAGCATGCAGCTCACATGCTATGTTTCTTTCAAAAAAATCATGGAAATCAATTCTACGCTCGAGCGATTCTGCAGCTCGATGCCAACTGCTAATTAGATTTGAGGGAGTAATCTGAAGGCATCCGTGAGCCGAGTCTGCTGCAGCTGAAACGGTTGCAGAATTGGCCGCCCACATAAAGGCGCTGCTGCAGGCAGCGGACAAAAGGTAAGACGACGTGTGATAAACACTGAGCAATTGCTGCGACAAATCACCCTCGAAACCGAGCGCGCTCAACAAGTCCAGCCGCGGTCGCACTGGCGGAAGGAATAGATATTGTGGAACCCCAAGACTCGCAACCAATGCCGCTTTCTGCAAGCCTTCCAAGGCTGCCTCGCGCGGTCGGCTAACTTGATGGGCATGCTGCATCGAGGCCAGATTGCCCACGCCCAAGCCGCCGAAATGGTGCGTGGGCCCTATGAGCGCGTCGATATTCATCTCTGCGTAGATGACGCCAGACATTAGAAATCAAGCCCCTGAATCGGAGAATCCACCTCATTCAATTGATGACTTTCCAGCGACGCCACCGGGTACGAACAATAGTCTGCGGCGAAAAAACCACTGGGACGATGATTGCCACTGAGGCCAACTCCGCCAAAAGGCAATTTCCCGCTGGCGCCAGTTGTTTGACGATTCCAGTTGATTACACCTGCGCGCACGCGATGGAGGAAATAGTGAAAATCCTCTACACGATCGCCAATAAACCCAGCCGACAATCCAAATCGGGTGTTTCCAGCAATGGCAATTGCCTCATCGAAGTCCTTGGCCGACTGCATTAGCAGCAAAGGTCCAAAGCGCTCGCAGTCGTCGACCGACTGGGACTGAGGAATCTCAATTACACCAGGAGCAAGCAACGCAGGGCAGCGATCGCTGACCTTCATTTCCGCCAGCAATTTACCTCCCGCTGCCACCAACTGCTGTTGCGACTCGAGCATCGATACTGCGGCCTGCCGATGAATCAAAGGCCCCATAAAGGGCGGCGCTTCATCAAAGGGCAGGCCAACTCGAATCTTCGGGATCAATGATCGCAACTCCTCGGCCATGCGGTGGGTAGCCTCCTCTCCGCACACAATTAGCCGCCGCGCACAAGTGCACCGCTGGCCCGATGTAATGAACGCCGAGAGAATTGTTGTGATTGCAGCGCGACGGTAATCGCCTGTGCCATAAACTACCAGCGGATTGTTGCCTCCCATCTCCAGGGCCAAAACCTTTTCCGGCTGCCCCGCGAGAAGTTTATGAATGGCAACGCCGACTCGTTGGCTACCCGTGAATAGTATCCCGTCAACGGCGGCGTGCTGAATTCCCGTCTCCGCAACCTCGGCTCCGCCGTGTACGAGATTGATCACCCCCGGAGGAAGCCCAACTTGTTGCCACGCTTCAGTCAGCCACTGCCCCGTTGCCGGTGCCTGTTCGCTCGGTTTGAATAAGACCGTATTGCCCGCCAGCAATGCTGGAATGATATGGGCCCCCGGCAAGTGGGCTGGAAGATTGTAGGGACCTAAAACGAGCAGCACACCGTGCGGGCGAAAACGCGTTACCGAGAGAGTTTCGCCCGCTTGCTCCGTTGTTGTCCAGCGGCGTTTCAGAATTGCATCGATCGAATTGGTAACTTTGGCCACGCAGGCTGTCACTTCGGTGCGTGCTTCCCATAACGGCTTGCCAACTTCCAGCGACAGTAGCCTGGCCAACTCCTCTTTGCGCTCAGCCACTAAGTCTGCAAAGCGCTGGCACCATTCAATACGGCTTTCAAGCTTCGTTTCAGACCAAGCAGCGAAAGCCGCCTTGGCTGCTGCGATCGCATCGTGCGTCTGCTGTTTGTTAGACCAATGACCTTGCCAAACCGCCTGCTCGTCGATCGGTGAGTATCTCTGCCAGGCTGCCCCTAATCCGTCGAGCCAATGACCATCGATAAAGCATTTTCCCTGGATCACTTTAAGCATTGCATTCACGATTGATGGTTAGTGTTCATGGCGCCGTCGAATTCGCTCAGGCTATTGATTGACCAAGAAATGAATGATGCGGATCGCGTGCCCCTGGCTACGAGCGTCGGCACTTGGGCTAACTCGCATTTCCAGATCGTGCGGTCCGGCAACTAAATCGGCAGCTAACATTTTGGCCCAGGGCAGGTGCAGCCCCGAGCTCCATTGCGTAAATAGTTGCATAGTCTGCCATTCGCCTTGATCGACGCGGTACTCGAGATCACCAGTGTCGGGTCCTGCCGTAATGAAAATACCGACGCCAATTCCATTGAATGACAGCTTCAATGTGGCGCCCGGCTCTTCAGCAATCAACGCGGGCACGTCGCCAAAGCCCGCGCGGGTGCCAGCTTTTCCACTTGGTTTCCAGTTTGGCTCCATTCGCCACCCGCTTCCCAGAATTGCATGCTTCGCGTCAACAGCTTGCTTCGCGCCAACCAATGTTGCACGAAAATAGCTGGCCCGGTCAAGAGGTTCTGGCAACGCTGCCGAGGTTGGTTTCTGTGAAATTCGACCTTCGCTCCAAGCCGCCGTCAGTAATCTTCCGATGGAACGAGCGTACAGCTCGTGACCGAAGGGCGATGGATGCAAGCCGCGAAAATCCGCCTCCCAGGTAAATTCGCCTGCGTCGATGCGCTCTGTCACTTCGCGTGCCAGATCGATGGAGGGAATTTGATAATGCTCTGCGACTCGCTCGTGATTCTCGATCACACTGGGAACTTTGCCCGCGCGAATCTCCAGCATCTTTCCAGGATCAACAAAATGCAGCAGAACGATATCCATATTGGGATTGGCGAGCTTCGCCTGTCGCACAATACCCTCCATACCCCTTAGTTGCTCTACGGCTGAGAATCCATTCGTATCATCATTGACGGCGGCCTCTTCGAACAACAGATCTACTGGACCGCGCATCAGAACATCGCGTTGGAATCGAAATGCACCGGGCGTCGACCCAAGTGAACTTATCCCTGCATCGATGAAATCGAACTCGGTGTGCGGAAATCTCTTCTTAAGATCCTCGCAGACCAGATCGCGCCAACCCTTCGCCGCAGTGATGGATCCGCCAAGAAATGCCACTCGACCCTGCAATTGCTTCTCAAATTTCGCGAAACAGTTTTGCAAGCCATCCCTAAGTTTGAAATAGTCGTAACCGTAGGGAGTTGTGGGCTCAGTTACCTGGTCGGAATAGCCGGTGTGCTCCAACACGAAATTAACAATCCGCGTGGGATCTTCCAAGCTATGTGGATGGTGATCGCAGTGTGGTTTAACGATCAAAACCATGGGTCCACCCAGAGCCTCGTAACGCTGTTGTACGAGTCTGGAGTTTTCCTCAAGCGGGACGACCGCGTCGACCGCACCACAGACATGCAACAATGGGATCTTAGCTTTGGCTAGTAAATCTATTTGATTGATCGGGTTGAGTTGACTTAGAATTGCCTCCTGGTCGCTCGCAAATCCATAGGCTTTCTTCAGCCTCTCCCAGTCCGACGGCGAGCCCTTCCCCGTTCCCCTGCCGCCTGGCCAGCTAGTAAAATCGCACACAGGTGCATCGTTATAGATGCAAGCCACTTTTTCTGGTTGTCGCGCTGCCCAGTTAAGCGTGAACAATCCTCCTCGACTAAAGCCCTCCAATACTGTCTTGTGCGCTAGCTTGAACTCGGTAGTTACTTTCGCGTACATGGCGTCCATGGCTTCCATCGCCGGCGGACTGCCATAGAGGTTCTGTATGTCGATGGTCGCGACGTGAAAGCCCCGTCCCAGCAATGCCAAGTCGGCTTGCGGCTGATGTCCAAAGAACTCGGTTCGCCAGATCCAAGGATTTCCCGAAGCGGCTTCTGCGGGAACAATTAGAAAAGCCTTTCTCCCATGTACTTCGAATGCTACTTTCTTAAAATTTTGCCAAGTCTCAGCCACGACCGTTTGGTGAAAAATGAAAAAGATCGCGATCGCGACTGTTGGAGTGCACCTAAAAAACGGAGTAACGGGCATAGGAGAACCTTTACAGGGAGGGGTACTAGAAGAAGATTCGTAACCGTCGCGGAGTTTATTCTTAGGGTAAAACACTTACTGGCATTCACGCGAATTCATCGGCACTGAACTCGCGGCACAGCAGATCGCAATTCTTGCTTAAGGCTTGGAAAATGCTGCCATTTCGAGCTGCAATCGCTGCACGATTTGTGGATTCGCTTGGGCGATATCGTGTTGTTCAGCTGGATCCTGCTCGAGATCGAAGAGCAACGGTGGATCGTGTTTTGTCGATGGCGAATTCTTACGTGCAATAGGATCTGTTGGCTGCATTGTTTGAGTGTGAATTTTATACCGACCAGACCGGAAAGCGGATGAACCGTATTGCCATTGTGTACGCGGTGATGGTGCGTCGCGCAGTAGAGCATCGCTGAGATCCAGGGAGATGAAGCCCGGTTTCTCTGTGGGATTCGTACCTCCAGCCAATGCAGCAAACGTTGCATAGAGATCGAGGTTAGCCGCTAACTCATCGACAACCTTGGGCTTGATTTTTCCGCTCCAGCGGAAAATTGCTGGCACGCGCAGGCCACCTTCCCACGTGGTTGCCTTTTCGCCGCGCAGCGGCGCTGCTGTTCCACCATGAGGACCGAACACCGACCAGGGCCCGTTATCGCTCGTGAAGACGATCAACGTTTTCTCGTCGAGACCAACCTCCTCGATAACCCTCAGAACCTGGCCAACCGACCAATCGAGTTCCTCGATCACATCTCCATAGCGTCCCCCCGCACTCTTGCCCTGGAAGCCAGGCGAAGCGAAGACCGGTGCGTGTGCCATGTTGTGAGCCATGTAGAGTAAGAAGGGACCATCGCGGTGTTGTCGAATCCAGTTTACCGCTTCCTGGGTGTAACGCTGTGTTAAGAGCTCCTGGTCTGTTGGCAGTTCCAATAGTTCCCGACCGCGGAATAGCGGTACGGGAAAGGTGAACTTTCCAGCCGTATCAAACACATCTCGCGTTTGCTTCTTGCCGGGCGGCGGCGGTACATCGTTGCTGCCCGGAGTACCGTAATGACTATCGAAGCCACACTCCAACGGATGCATGGGATGATGCGCAAAATCTTCTGGATATCCTGCCAAGTGCCATTTACCGAGGATGGCCGTGTGATAGCCTTGCCGCTTGAGCATGGCTGGCAACAATGCTTGACTATCCGCAGCCAGCGGTACCCGACTGAGTAAAGCCGGATGCCGGCCACTCATCAGGCCCGTGCGACTCGGCACACAGGTCGACCCAGACGCATAGAAGTTCGTCCAACGTTGCCCTTGGGCCGCCAAACGATCGATGTTGGGAGTCTTGATCAATGGATTCCCATAGCAGGCTAAATCGCCGTAACCCACATCGTCCACGAAGATCAGAACAATGTTTGGCCGGGGAGCTTCTCCCGCATCCAGCTTGCCCAGAAAAAGAGGAACCAACAGTAAAAGGATTAAAAGGTTGCGCATCTCTCGACTCCAGTGGATTGATGGATCTAAACGTTCTGTGAAGGGGGCCGCGTTGGATAAAGCGGGGTGATGCGCACCGAGTCCCCCAATTGAACCCGCAGTTGCTCGGCCAACACGCGGCCGATGACTAGCTCTTCTTGAACGAATGCAATGGGAGCAGTCGCGGCCCGGAAGCCAGTCTGCAGCGATGCCACAATGTGCGCCCTTTCATCCCCGCTGGCCGCCTCGACTTTCTCGGAAATCTGGGCGACGCGATGAACGCTGGTCCGACGCACTGCATCTATGGCGGCGCGACGACAGCGAACGACGGGACCACCATCGAAAATATCGATCAGGTCTGTCTTGACGAATCCCTCAGCCTCTAGCATAGCAAGCGCGGGACGGGTGTTTTCGTGAACATCACCCATAATAGCTCGCGTGGCTGCCGAAAGCAGGTTGGTGTAGATCGGATAGCGAGGCATCAAGTCCTCGATAAAGCGTTTATTGAGAGTCGACAAATTGTCGGCTTGAGGAAAATCCAAGTCGAAGAAGTGTCTGCCGATGGCCTCCCAAAAAGGACAATGGCCTTCGTCGGTCATCACACCCCGCATCTCGGCAATAACCTCGTCTGCAAATTTCTTTGGATACGCATGCATGAAAGCGAAGCGCGATAGACTCAGCAATCGGCCTCTCCCCTGCCCTCGATACTCGGGCAATAAGAACAGGCTGCCAATTTCCGTCGGCCCATCGTGCACTTATTCCAAATGCAGCGTCTCCACTTCCTGGACTTTGTTGAGCAGTTCGCAGTAGCTCGACTCCGTCACGCGGCGATAGCTGTAGAAAGGTTCATAGCCACCAGTCTTGCTAAAAATACACGACAGTCCAACCAAGCGATGTTGTGTCAGATCTTCCATTACCAACACGTAGGGTTCACCAGCAGCCTTCTCAGATTTACGAGTCATCGCAAAATGTGAGTGCTCGACACGTTCGCTAAGCTGCTCTTTGCTAATTTGCAAGGTTGTCAAGCCGTAGGTTGCTTGACCGATTAGGATCCAGAGTTGATCTAGGTCTTCTAATTGCACGGCGCGGACGATAATCAAGGAACGCTTCCTTTGCAGGTAGGTATGCGCGGGCCTCCAGTGCGTAGGCCGCCAACAAGCGCAGCGCAGTTGAGGCAAAACCCTGAGGCCTGGTTTGTCGGCGGCCTGGTTTGTCGGCGGTGTTCACGCTGCGACGGCCAACTCCCCAGGCGGCCACTGCACTTCCAATGACTGAGAGTTAACACCACAACCGTTTTGCAAGATTATACAGCGATTCTGCCTCTACTGCGCTGCGCTTGTTTCGGCCTACAGGACCGATCTGCCCAGGAGTTGAACAGCCAAACCAACCCGCTCACTTAGGGCATCTTGGTCAACACCTGCTCGATGATCTCGATCGCGCAGTCGATATGCGCGTGCGTTGTAATGGCAGGCGGCGGCAGGAAACGCACTCGCGATGGATTGCTGCCGGCTACAAAGCTCATCAGACCGGCTGCGAATAAGGCATAGACAAACTCATTGGCAACTTTGCTCGAACCGTCTCCGGGCGTAAGAGCCACCATCATCCCACAGCCATGCGGTCCAGCAATCTTGCCAGGATATTTCTTCACCAACTCCTCTAAACGGCTGGCAAAATACGCATGCCGTTGCATATTCCAACCGTTGGCGCCAAAACAATTGTTGTGCTGGAGCTCATCAAGCACCACCAGTGCCGACTCGATCGAACTGCTGGCCGCTGTGAAAGTCTGGCTTAACAACGGACCTTTCGGTTTGAGTTCTTCGCGATACAGAGTTGCGCAGAGCTGCGTTATTTTTCCTATGGTGACGATGTCCGCCATCGCATCCAATTTAAAATGCTGAAATGCATAGGGTTCACTAAGTCGGCTAAATGTTTGTATCTCATCGAAAATGACAAGCACGTTGTCGGCCTTGGCCCGTGCAATCAACTTCGAGAAATACGCATGCGACCCAGGATAGTAGCCGCCTTCTCCAGCGACCAGCTCTAACCACAGCGCCGCGTACTTCCCAGGATACCGCTGTAAATGCTTGTCGAGAGCGGCCAAAGACCGCTCCTGCGAAGCGGCAGAATGGTCTGGATCCTCGGCCGGAATGTAATCTACAGCCAGCGCCGTCGGCACTCCGATGCGGTACTGGGGACGATCGGTTAATTGTGCCATTGCAATCGATCGTCCGGCAAAACAGTTGTCGAGCGCCAATACACGATCGGCGGGGGCACGATTGTGGAAAGCAATCTTCAGTGCATTCTCATTGGCCATCGCACCGCTGGTAGAGAGTAGGCAGTGCGCCAAGCTCGCGCCATGTGTGTTCGCCAACTGTAAGAGACGCTCGCAAACCAGCAAAGACAGCTCGTGCTGCTGCAAGTTTCCTTGCATGACCGTATCTTGCAGGGCACCGCGGAGCCCCGCTTGCAAGAGTTTCGGATGACTATGTCCGAGACCATGCACACCAATACCCGCGATGAAGTCGAGTTTGATACTTCCATCTGCCAGTTCAACCCATGGACCATTTCCGATGCCGCTCGCCAAATAGGGAAAGTAGGTTGCACCGCCACGCGCTAGCGTGAGACGATCCAATAGCGCCTGATAGGTAGCTTGTAGCTCTTCGCGCGGCGGTTGGATGCCTGTGATGCACTGCTGTGCCTCGCGCAGTGCCGCTTGCAACAATTGCTCCGCCTGTGCAACACGTGGATCGTTTTTCAATCTTTCCGCGATGAGGCTGTTTTCAAGTTTCGTCATGCAACTCACGATCAGTTTGTTTAGGGCAGTGAATTCGTCGCCGCTCGGGCTTTGTCAAATAGTACCGTGTCGCATGACACTTTGGCAATCGTATCCTGTTTCCAGTGGCGCCACGCGCTGCCCCCACATCCCAGCGGCGGGCCACCTGCGGCCTAGCTGCTTTCAAGCTGCTATTCGTGTATTCGTGCTAAAGTTCTGAATCGTGACTCCAGAGACGGCAGTTCAACATGGGGCTCTCGCTGTGGACCAGACAGGAAATCATGGCATCGTCAGGAGCGGCTGTTTCACTGGGGACAATCTGTATGGAATCCAGCTCAAGAGCCTGCCAACGTGGACATTGCAAGAAGTGTTCAACGTGCTCTCGAATGTTGCCGCTCTTCGCAGCCAGAATGGGTTGCCCGTCGCTGCGAAGCAGAAAAATACCCGGCGAGTCCAAATCGGTTTTACTGCTGTCGCTGAGTGAATAGCTCGGGAGCGTCGTCTTGTTGCTCCCGCTCCACCAATCGCTTAATTCCTCAGCAGCCTTCGTTTTGGCTGACTTGGTTCGTTTTCGAATGGAAAGTGCTGCGCGACGGTACTGGAACGAAGAGACATCCTCGGGGCCGAATGCCATGGCTAGCCGATCGAACTCAGCGGCAAATTCGGGCGAACACAAAATGTCGTCTAGTGTCTTGCGATAGTCAATGGCCAGCAGACGCCAAGCAACCTCACTGGCAAATTCGTAGCGACAACCATCCAGCGCACGGATTGTTTCTGGTTGCCGTGTCGACTTGGGCAGCTTGCCCGATTTTCGTAGAGCCAGCAAAAATCGATTCCATACAAAAGCGTTTCCGCCGATCCCCTGCCTGAGACACTCCGCAGTAAACTCCGCTGACATGTCTTTATCGCAAAGGATGGTCTCAGCCGGAAATCCCTGCCCTGCTTTGATATACGCCGCTACGACTGCATTCTGCGTATCCTCATCGAAGGGTTTCGAGCGCCGCTTCCCTTGATCGGTACTGGGGGCACTCTGTATTGGATCTTCTGGTCCATCGATGCTGTCTCCAGTGCGTGCACTAGCGAGCCTGTCAGAGATATACTTTGCGTACTCGGGGGATAATTCGAATCCCATCCAGTTCCGACCGAGCTTTTTAGCTACACATAGAGTTGTTCCACTGCCCCCGAACGGATCGAGCACGACATCTTGCGGCTGGCTCGATGCGCGAATAATTCTGGCAAGCAACTGTTCTGGCATCTGACAACCATGGAATCCCTCGCGTTCCTTGAATGTCCCCGCAACACGCGCAAAGTACCACGTGTCATGGTTGGGGCTAAAACTCCAAGGTGCATCTTGCGGTCGAGTAATCCATGTGTTATCCGGCAAGCGTCCATTGGGATTTGCGCGATTATCTGCGTACACCAACTGCCTGGCCGACTTGACTCGTATCTGCGGGTTGAACCTATTAAAAGTGAATTGTTTTTTGTCTTTTACAAAATGAAAAAGATGGGTATGCGAACGGCTGAAACCGTTAACACAGTTGACTCCAAATGTGTAATACCAAATGACCCAACTGCGACAATGAAATCCCGCTCTTTGCGATTCAATTTTAAGTTCTGCGGCATACTCGTCGCCGATGGCAAGCCAAAATGTGCCGCTAGGCTTGAGTACGCGATGGACCCCTACAATCCATTGGCGACACCATGCCAAGTAATCGGCGGCCTCTTTTGCATCATCGTAGACATCGTACTCGTAGCCGATGTTGAATGGAGGATCCGCGAACACAAGGTCGATCGATTCAGCAGCGACATCACCTAACAACTTGACGCAGTCGCCTTGATGTATCTCGTTCTTTGCCAACGGCACTGGCCGGTCCTTTCAGAATTCTTGCGAACAGTTCTTATAGTTAACAATTGCGGGTGCTCTCACCAACTGGCTCGTTTATCGGAGTAGCGAATTAGCAAATTGGCAATGAGCTGGGCTTTTTCCACTATGGAACTCAACTGCACCCATTCCGCGTGACTATGCAGTCCATCGCCAATGGGTCCCAGCGTGTCTATGTTGGGTAGTCCGGCATCCGCGAGTTTGTTTCCGTCGCAAACACCGCCAGTTGGCTTCCATCGAATCTTCGATCCCAAAACTTCCATAGCCGAGCGCTCTACGGCCAACATTAGTTGCTGCATCTTGTCATTCATTCGCTTGGGTGGCGACGTAAAACTACCGATGCTACGACATGCGATTCCATCTTGCTCATTGACATGCTCAATCAATTCTTGCAATTTGCGTTCAAACCAGTCAGCAGCCTCTCGATCCGCTACCCGCACATTGATGCGGCCGATCGCCAAGTCGGGTACGACATTGACAGGACCACCGCCGACGATGCTGCCGATGTTGATGGTGGTGTCTGGAAACACTCCGTTGAGCGTATCGATCTGGGCGCACAGCCGACACAGGGCGGCAACTGCATTCCGACCTTCTGTGAAATGCCGGCCAGCGTGTGCGGACTTCCCCGTCACGACGAGCGTAAAATTTCCAGAGCCCTTGCGTTCTGACACCAATTCACCGCCAGGCAGAGCAGGCTCGAACAGCAGCCCGAATTCGAACTCCGGTGCAATTGACTGCAGATACGCATGCGAACTTGGCGAGCCGAGTTCCTCATCCGGATTGAGCAACACGGTCCAGCCAATATCGTTGGCGAGCGAGAACTCCTGCAGTGCTTTCAATGCGTAGCGAATTACCATGATGCCCCCCTTGGCATCCGCCACCCCCGGTCCCATCAGGCGATCCTGGGACAGCATGCGACATGTCTGGAACGGCGACTGAGCCCCAAAAACTGTATCGTAGTGAATTGCCAGGAGGACGCGTCGCTTTTTGTCTGGTCGGTGGTTCCACTGCAACGCAGGCGCCGCCTCGATGACTACCTCCCTGCCATCATTTCCGATGACGGTTCGGGCCGGCAATGGAATTCGCCGAAACTCCGTGTCGCGAAAGTCCATCCAGTCTTCCAACCAATCCGCGACCCTCATCAAACCGGAAAAATTCTCAGAACCCGAGTTTTGATCGGCCAACTCAATCAGCTTGGATGTAATTTCCGCTTGCCGCGAATTGAGCCAAACCATCGCATCCATGTCAACTTGCTCAGCGGAAAAATTGAATTGACCCAACAGAACCAACGAACACACCCTACTCGACAGAAAATCGATGGACAGTAGTCTCTTCGAGAAGTTCACCTGGATCGAGTCGGGTGGATGGAAACTCCGGACGGTTCGGCGAGTCCGGATAATGCTGTGTCTCTAAGCAAAATGCGGCATGCTGAACAAACGGGTCCTCAAGATGATTGCCCGTGTAGAGCTGTACGCCCGGTTGTGTTGTCAATACTTCCAACACGCGCCCCGAATGCGGCTCTTTGACAATTGCGCAACTGCGTAACGTACCAGCCGAACCATTGATAACGAAGCAATGGTCGTAGCCTTTGCTCGCAGGTAGCTGGTCAATTCGTTCGCCGATTTGGCGAAAGTTGCGAAAATCAAGACACGTGCCAGCGACGTCCACTAAGCTCCCCGTTGGAATCAGCGTTTCATCCACGGATAAAAACCGATCGCTGTTCAATTGCAACTCGTGCTGCAATACCGTCCCCCTGCCCGTGCCTGCGCCCGCCAAGTTCCAATAGGCGTGATTGGTCAGATTAACGACGGTAGCCTGGTCTGTGGTCGCTCTGAAAACGATAACTAGTTCATTTGCATCGTTCCACGATGTCTCTACGATGACTTTCAAGTTCCCTGGGTACCCCTCTTGGCCATCCGGGCTTACCACTTGAAAACGTATACCGACCGCCCCAGCTTGTTGGAATTCCTCTGCCTCCCAAACCAGTCGGTCAAAGCCAACGATACCGCCATGCAGGTGGCTAGGACCATTGTTTACTGCCAACGTATATTTTTTTCCATCGAGCATGAATTCGCCGGAGGCGATTCTGTTGGCATAACGTCCAATGGTCGAACCGAAGTAAGGGTGCCGCGTAAGATAGCCAGCCAAATCAGGATAGCCCATGTTAATGTTCGCTTTATGTCCAGCGCGATCGGGGACTTCAACACTAACGATGATTGCGCCATAGTTGGTCAGTTGCACAACGTTTCCAGCAGAATTGGTCAACGTAAATAGCTCTACAGCAGCTCCGTCGACAGTGGTGCCAAACAGCCTACGCTCGATCGTCATACATTGTCTCGCTCTTAGTGTCACGCATTGGATTATCCGTCCGAAAGCCGAGTAGTTTACCTATTTTCTCTGGAATTGGACCGACCGTTTTGAAAGAATGCCTTTGAATTTCTGCGATCCGTTTAGCAGAGAACAAATACACCGCTCCCGCACAGTCCCTGGGGTGGAATGGCAGTCGCTGCGCCGTTCCGGCTCGACAGCAAGCTCGTATGCCTCAACAACCAGACACACTTTCTGCAATCGCCTTGCTGGCACACGGCAAGCGGTACGTGCGCGACGTCTTTGGTTCACTACTCCTGGCGGCACGACGTTGGCAAGCGGACGACGGCGGCTCGATGGCAGCCGCGGTAGCCTACTATCTGGCATTATCTCTGTTTCCAATGCTGCTGCTGCTCACCTCTGGTGTGGGAATCGCCATGCGTTACACGCGTTTGGGACACGATGCGGAAGTGCAGATACTGAAAGTGGTCGCCGAACACTGCTCGCCGACTCTGGAGCTGCAGGTTCGCGAAGTACTACACCAGATCCGCGAACAATCGATTGTAGGTGGACCGTTCGGATTGTTGACGGCGGTGCTGGCAGCCATCGGTGTGTTCTATCAATTCGAGCGAGCATTCGACAAGATTTGGAGAATTCCACCTCCTGCAAAAAGCGGATTACTTCGCGTTGCGCTGCGGGTAATTAACGAACGGTTGACAGCCTTTTTCCTTTTGGCTGGACTCGGTTTGGCGATCGTGGCAATTCTTGCCGCCAACGTCGCTATCGGTGCAGTGCGAGGATGGATGACTCAATTGCACATTTCAGGTACGGCCGTCGTAATGGTCATCGATGCCGTGACGACCGTCTCGCTCAATGCACTTGCGTTTGGCGGATTATATCGTTGGGTGCCGAAACGCTCAGTCCAGTGGCGCGATGCGCTTCGGGGTGGTTTGCTGGTCTCGATCATCTGGGAGGTTGGACGACAGGTTCTCAGCGTGTTCTTAATTGGCATGCGGTACACGACCGCCTACGGTGCCATCGGTAGTTTCATCGCTTTACTGCTGTGGTTTTACTGGGGCGTGACGATTTTGTTCTTTGGTGCCGAATACGTCCAGGTGCTCACTCGACGTCGCGTCAAACCGTTGCAAATGTTTCGGGCTAACCTTGAGTCCACCAACCCTCCCGCCAGCGATGTGGCCGCTATTCGAGCCGCTCACGACACGCCTAATCGCATTACGGTTGTGCGTCGCAGAGCAGCATGACTTGCAAGGCTTTCTGAAACTGTCGGCGGTAGGGCCGATTTAGTGCTCAGGTATTTTCTTATTTCTCGCGACGAGACACATCGCCAACACAACCGCCCAAGATCCACTGCAGGCGATCGCTCCAATTTCCAGAAAACGATCGGAATGGATCAGCGCGACTGCACCGGCGATTGCACCAACCCCTACTCCACAAACGCAGGCGATTGCGGTCAGCGAAAAGCTGCGGAAGTAGAACAGGCCCAACACCCCGCCCGCTACAGCTCCGATCACCACGCCCAGTAAGATCAATGCGCCCAGCGCCTCGGTCGTGACAGATCCGTCCTTTGTCAGCGTTCGCAAGCACGCAGAGATGATGCCCCCAAAGGTCATCAAATTAAAAAGAAAGGCCAACGAGATTGGACTGCGCTGTTTAGCAATACGCGTCGAATTCATGAGCATACTCAATGCTGACTGTTCAGCCGTTGCTGGGCAACTGCCCGCTTGGAATCAACTCAACCAATAACATTTCTGAGGCTACCGTCACGGGTCGGCCCGCACTGGAAGCCGGCTCAATAGGCCCCATGAATCAGCGTACCATCAGCGCGGTTTGCCAACTGTTGTAGCACATTGGCTGAGCTACTTTCAGAAAAGTATCTGACGGCTCCGTCGCCGACAAGAAAACTACAACCGCCTACATGCGCGCTACCAAAGCCACCGACATCGCTTCCACCATTGGGTTTGCCGGGAATGATTTCCGGCAGATCTGCGATAAGCATCCAGGTGGCCGGATCGCTATCAAGCATCGTATACAGGCTGCCGCCCATCGACTTACTCTCTTTCTGTCGCACCATTTCCATTCCGTCCTCTTCAACGGATAGATCCTCCGATTCCATTTCGCCACCGTAATCGCTCCCCGCGTAGCTACCCTCGGTAGCATAGCCGCTGGCACCACCATAACCTCCGTTCGCATTACCATAGCCTGCGCCACCGCCGCCATATCCTTCGACACCGTCTCCAGCTATGAAACCACCGCGAAACCCAGCGGGCAATGGAACACTAAACCCCAGGGCAGCTCCCAAGCGGGCGAAATTCAGTGGGCTGCCTAAATTACGCAGCGACGAGCGTGTACCGCTACTCCAACCCAAATCCGTGACATCGATTTCTCGTTCACCGACAAACAGCGTATGCGACAAACCATCGCTGACATCGTCAAAGCGAACACGGCTATTGAGAAAGAGCACACCATTGTTATCAATATCGATGGGAACTTCGCGGCTATCGTGGACTCCGGCGTAATTAGAAGTTGGGCCACTGGCTCCCGAGGAAGGGCAGACCAAACTATCAATTTTGTACGACCGCACGGCAAAGTTGGCCTTGCTATAAATCGATTGAGTATGATCCAGCTTCTTGTATGCGTTGCGTTCATCGAGCATCGGTAGGATTTGTACAATCCAGTTATGGTGATATCCGAGCGGCAAATGGACTATGGGGCCCTTTGCATCCACTGTTCCCGGCGGCAGTGTGCGATGAGCCATTTCATAATTGTGCAAGGCCACGCCAAGTTGCATCAGATTGTTGGTGCATTGCATGCGTCGCGCTGCCTCGCGGGCGGCTTGCACGGCGGGAAGCAGTAGCCCAACCAGAATGCCGATGATGGCGATTACGACCAACAGCTCCACCAGCGTAAATGCTGTGACGATGACTGGACTCTTTCCTGGTCGACGATCAACGCGAATGCGTGTTTGCATGGTTTTCTTCCGCGATCGCTACTGTTTCCGTAGCTGTGACTTCATTGGATCCACCGAGCGGATATCGTACAGTAACTCGCAGGGCAGGTGTGGGACGGTCTTCAACCCTAGTTAAGGTGATGCCAGCCAATTCATGGTTTTCCGACGCACTTTGATCTGCAGGTGCAGTCATGCCCAGCGGCACAACCAACTCGCTCTCCGGCAGTTTCCCTTCCAGTCGCCGGGCAATCAACAGCCCCAATTCTACGACCTCGCGGGTTTGCCGTAACTGCTGTCGCTGATGATCGCCCCGGCGAAGAAGCATGAGCGTTTGCAAAGTCTGCGTGGCGAGTAATCCGACGATCAACAGCACGACCAGCACGCAAATTAAAATCGCAGCGCAACGTTGCTCTGCAGCATGCGTGATGACTAGTTTCTCGGTTTGGGAACGTCTTACTCTAAGGCGCATTTTCGATTCCTACCTGGCGGTGGAACGCATTGATCCGCGCGTACCATCGTATCGTTTCTATTTCAGGTTCAGCACCGAACTCGATTTCGGCAGACAGCAAAAGCCCTTTGCCCTGCTCATCGATACTCCAGCGGACCCCATGCAGCATATGCCCGTCGAGCGTTTCGCGGCTTTCGATTTGCTCGGCAAATTTCACGGTTCGAACCAGTCGATTTTCGTGTGCAAAGTAAAGCACCTGGCGATCGTCTTGGCGAACGAGCGTCAAGCCTTCTGCGACAGTTGCTTCGATCGCTTGATGCGCGTCGCTGCGTAGTCGTTCATTCCAGAAATTGAGCTGGTCGATCCTGCGGAACGCTTGCAGCGCATCCTTGTGTGTATTGAAAGCGCGATTAAGGAGGACTGCAGACAGGGAAAGCACAGTACCAATAATCCCTATGATGGCTACCGTCTCGACGAGTGCAATACCATGCCGACGATTGTTGCCACGCATCAAACCCAGGCTGTGTGGCCTCATGGTTGTACAGCCTCCGGCATCGCTTCGACCCAAAATGTAATAGAAATTGGGTGTATAGCCTGATCGTGAAGCGTCCCGTGCAGCGCAAGCTGAATTTGGATTGCCGCAGTGGGCTCGGCCACCCGGGCTACATTGGCTTCCCATCGGGAATCGGGTAACCAGGCTGCTATGCCGGCGGAAAACGGCAATTGCTCGATCGCTTCCTTGGTAATTTGGGAGGGCTGCCATGTCCCGACTATTTCGCGAGCGTTGCTGAGCTCCCAGTTCATGCGACTGTAGAGCGCGCGGTGCTCGAGGCCTTCGCTGGAACGCATCCTGAGTTGGCTTACACCAACTGCGGCGACAGCCAGTAGCGACAGAGCCACGAGGAGTTCGGTAATCGAGGTACCCACGCGCGGATATCGATTCGCAGCTAGGCTGACAAACGGTTGATTCACTGCAACGGACATAGTTTGAATCAGTCTAGGATGATAAAGATGTGACCATAGTGCTTAGAACTTGGATTACTCCGACGGCTACGCTGCCAATTACTGCGGCCATTATTAAGGTAAGTACTACAATCGCAAACTGCACGAGCATCGAGTATCTCTCAAACATCCGCGCTATTTTCCAGTTTGCCAGTTGCTGCAAGCACCATCTCGGGTCTCTGTGATCAAAGCCGATTTGAAATGCTGTCAGTTCCTTCTGACTGAGAATATTTGACCGCAAGAACGCGTCTTGTGGCTTGAGGCCTGAACTCAGCAAGTCAGCGGCCTGCTGATACTGTCTGCTGATATCCTCAATGTCGAGCAGACGACTGGCTGCGCCACAGGCCAAAGCCAAATTAGACTCTCTCTCGACTGTGTGCGAGAGTGCGGCGAATCCTGCATTGCGATAGTAGTCGCTACACAACCAACGAAAAGGATAGCGCTGAAGCGCTTTCGGAAAGAACCAAAGCAGCACAACCAGGCCGGCCATTGCGATCAGTAACGGAGTCAAGATCAAGGCAATCAACGACCCAAATTGGCTGGTAGCATCGGCAACCAAGACGACAAATGCCATAACCGGGGGCAGACTAATGCCGAATTCTTCAAAGATTTGTTTAAATGTGGGAACAATGAACATCATTATCATAGCGATCAGCGGAAAAACGATGACGATCCAAGAAAAAATGAACAACCGGCCCAATAATCGTTCGACTTCGGCTTCCATTTGCAGGGGTGTCAGTAGTTCACCTTCTAGCTGTCTTCGACTGGACTCAGGCGAGCTGCGTGCGGTGAATTGACTGCTGGGGCCGTACTTGGAGACTAAACGCACGGCCAGACATTCGTAAACGCTGTGCGCGATCTTGTGCCTCTCCAAGGTTGTCGCCCATCCGACTCCAGACAATATATCGTGGCGCAATGACATTGCCCTTCGTCGCAACCAGCCGCGATTTTCGCTCCAAAAAGATTCTGCCAACGCGAGTTGCAGAGCCGGCGTGCTGGCTCGAAGTGCAGCTAGCAGTAAAGCCGATCTTTCCTGCCGCCGATTCTTCCAATACAGCAGCCCACCAAAAAAACTCAACAGTATTAGCCATACAAAACCAAAGATACTCGCGCGTAGGCCGACTGCCAAACCAGAAAAAACGAATAACACCGCAATCAGAATCCGCACCACATTCGCGCCGAAGGAACTCTGTCCCAAATCACCGCTTCCCTGGGCCAAGCGCAGCGATATGAAAAAACTGAAAGCCAGCGGAAAGAAAATGAACCAATTGGAAGTGAATGCGTTGATCAATTTCTAGCTCAGCGAAGTAATAAGCGAAACCAATGGCAAAAAACTAATTAAGTAAGTGCTCAAGGACATCCAAACAACGGAGCCAACCAGCACTAACAAGAATACAGGCAATGCGGTAGCCAGGGCGCGGCAACGCTGTTCGATCAGCAGCTGGAGCATTTCGATCGTCTCCCGCAAGGCGTGTGGCATTTCGCTGCTACGGAGATCGAGCAAACGCAGCGCTGGACGGGTAAGTCCATCGCTGACCATCGATATGCAGAGGGCTTGCCCCAAAGGCATACCCGCTAGAATGCGTTCCGAGACTGCAACGGCCGTTACCGCCTGGCTGCTCGAACTAAATGACCTTGCCACCGCTCCTGCAGCAACGACAGGAGTCAGTCCTTGCGCGGTAAACATCTCAAACCGTTCCAAAACCTCTTGCAGCGCCAGCCAGCGTAACGGACGGCCAATCAACATCACTCCACTCATCACCGAGCTCCAAGCCCACCGCGGCGCGACAATGGCTATCGTTGACAATACCATCAACAGCCAGGCGTAAATCATAGCCATTCCAAGAATCGAGGAGTGTTGATCATTGATCAACGTTAAAGCTTGCTCCGCTCCGGCTAGCCCCAAGCCTTCGATCCAGTCGAGTTTCAGGGTCGACCGCATGGTGAAGCTAAACGCAACTCCAACCAATAAAGCGACACCCAACAGTATCACTGGGTAAGCTACCAATCTCTTGAGCTCGCGCCAGTTTCTCCCCAGCTTTGCTCGAGCCCTTAACGCATCAATAATCAGCGCCGTCGGCTCGGGAACTCGGAGCGACTCGGCAACTAACGATCTCAATTCGGCTGGCATCTGCTCGCGTTGGCGATCGAAAGCGGCTTCCAAGGGTTGTCCAGCATCGACATGTTTGGCGACTAGTAACAGCGAACGCTGCCAGCGCGGTGGTGCTAGTTGGGCAGCCAATTTCAGTTTAAGTGATTCCAGCGCTAGAGCGCCATCGACGATTTCGGCTTGGACCTCGGTCACACTAGGTTCCCCGAAGTGAGAGGAGAAAGACTACAATGAGTTCATCACGAAACACGTGCGGCAGCGTCCACGCGTCCACACTTTTCCAGATTCTAGCAGACTATATTGGCCAGCATGACTGCAACGATTGACGATGCCCTAGATTTAGTTGTCCGCTACTTTCGAGGAATTAGCGACAAAGACGGCGAACCTTATGTAATGCATTGCATTCGCGTGATGATGGGCGTCAATGGCCTCCATGCACAACAGGTTGCCTTAATGCACGACTTAGTGGAGGATACGCAGGTTACTTTTGACGATCTTCGCCAGCGGGGATTTGCTGATGAAGTTGTCCAAGCGATCGAGTTAGTGACTCATCAACCCGACGTCAGCTATGCGGAATACGTGGTGCGATTGAAAGAAAACGAGTTGGCTCGGCAGGTTAAAATCTCCGATTTGCGCGACAATTCGTCGCTCGATCGCGTCCTCTACCGCGAGAATCGTGTGGATACAGATTTGAACCGAATTCAACGATACGTGCTCAGTTATCAATTTTTGAATGACAGAATCGATGAAGCCAGTTACCGTGCGCGGATGAGAGCCTTCGAAGCGTCGCCGTAGCTCACTGCACACCGCCAATTCCACTGGCGCACTCTTTTGAGAACACCCGTGCTCGTACATTTTGAAGATCTCGATCCGCGCAAAGACGACTATGCAACCAAGGTTGTCGATCGTTTGCTGCATGCAGCCGTGAATGCCGGCGCTAGCGATATTCACGTCGATGCGGCAGCCGTAGGTGTGAACATCCAGTGGCGTGTGTTCGGAAATCTAATCGCCCTTGGAATTGTTCCTGACGGTGCGACAACCAGCATTCTCGGTCGCATCAAAGCGCTAGCGAGATTAATCACTTATCGCCAGGACATTCCGCAGGAAGGACGAATCTCGATTGCCCATCAAAAGCTGGAAGCGAGGGTGGGCACACTGCCTACACTGCATGGAGAACGCGCGGTAATTCGGATTGTCGCCAAGCACACTCACGATTGGCTGCCAACTCAACTTGGGCTAGCGGCAGACGCGCTGCAAGCGATGATCGCCGGGCTCCAGGAACGCTCCGGAGTTATCTTGATTGCCGGTATGGCTGGCTCAGGTAAAACCACGACTGCCTATGCATGCCTACGCGAGTTGCTGCAGCAAGCGGGAACTCATCGCAGCGTGGTCTGCCTCGAGGATCCTATCGAGACGGAGATTCAGGGCGCAGTCCAGTCGCAGATCAATCCGAACGTAGGATTCGATTGGTCTGCGGGGCTAAAAACGCTATTGCGGCAGGACCCGGAGGTCATGTTCGTGGGCGAAATCCGCGAACCGGAAACGGCCGCCGTCGTCTTTCAAGCCGCCATGACTGGACAGCTCGTCATTACAACCATGCACGCTCGCAGCACTGCGGATGCAATCCGCCGCCTGCTCGACATGCAAGTTCCCGCTTACCATCTGCGCAGCGCACTCCATGTGCTGTTGTGTCAACGGCTGGTTCGCAAAAGGTGTTCCGTCTGCGAAGTTTCAGTGCGATCGCGTGAACTTTCGAACACTTGTCCCGCCTGCGCTGGCACCGGTTCAGTAGGTAGAGTGCTCTTGGCAGAATTGTTTCCCAAAATTGAGGGGGAGTTAGGCCGAGCAATACTCCAGGATTTCGACACACCATCGCTCAGTCGATTGGCCCAATCGCTCGGAATGCGCTCGTTAGCTACACTAGCGGCAGATGCAGTTTCGAAGGGCGAGATCCACGCCAATGAAATTCGCCACTAATCTCTCGCTCGAAAACGCGGTAATTTATGTCAGAAACTCCACTCACGCTTGCCCAACAATTGGCGCTATGCCAACAGGTGGCGCGATTGGTGCGCAGCAAGTTGCCAATCTCGGGTGAGTTGGCGCGGCTGGCCGATAGCGCTTCGGGCCCCATTGGCCAGGCGGCCACTCAAGTAGATCGCGACATTTCGCAAGGGAAACCTCTGGCCGCCGCGATCGCTGCAGACCCTTCGAGAAATTCGAGGATGCTGGCAGCTTGCATTGAGATTGGCGAGCTGAGCGGTTGCCTGGAGCGAACACTCGACGATTGGACCGCCATGCACATCGCCCGGTCTCACTACTCCAGGAAACTGCGCGCGGCCATGGTTTATCCGTCGTTGCTAATTCTGGTCACAATGCTTTCGCTGGGCTACGTGATCTGGCACCTGATACCCGAATATCGGATTACCTATGCCCAGTTTGGAGAGACATTGCCCGTTTGGTTGGATTGGTTGCTTCGCATTCGCGAACAATTGGGAGCGCTCCTCCTGGTAATGGCCTTGCTTGCTGTGCTTCCGCTGATCGTCTGGGTTGTGCGTAAAAAAAGCTATGCTGCTGACGGACTTCCGAGAGAAACAGTACAGAGATTGCTCGTTCAATCGCTGGGAGCCGGCCTGCTAAGTAGAGGTATTGGGCATGGATTACCACTAAACAAAGCTGTGCCTCTGAGCGTAGCGGCCAGCGGCGGGAGCGACCGTGATGTGTCGAGAGCATTTGAGTCAATACAGCATCAAGCCCTCGTAACACAGCTCGCCCGCGAGGCTTCGATTCTTCTCTGCGCGTTGTATAGCGGCGTGACCAACCCAGCCGAAACCAGCGGTCACCTGGCTGAGGTGGCCAGCTTCTTGCGACAACAGGCCGAGGATCGTGCAACCAGAAACGAACGCTGGTTGCCCATGATGGTCGCGATAACCATTGGTGTGTTAACAATCCTGACCTACGTATTCTTGATCTATTTGCCCTGGATACTGCTCATGCAACGACTCGGCGAGCGCTAGCCGGTCGCACTATAATCTACCAGCGAAAACCCAGGAAAGAACGACTTTTGCAATGAGACCAAGATGAACACGCCTCCGGCAACGAAATCCAGTCCGACGCTGCCCAGGAGTCTTAGCCGCAATCAGCTAACTGCGGCTTTGGTGTTGATCACACTGCTGCCATTCTTGTTGGTAGTTGTGCTCTACACCACCTTTCCGAAGTTCGAAGATCCAGTCTTGCAGGTTGAGGCCCGAGTTGGCCCCAGAGCTTGGCCAAGCGTGGATGCGATAGATGCCCGGGTGGTTCCAAGCTTGATCCTGAAAAATCCCACCAACGAAATTTGGGGAAACGTGAATTTATCGATCAATGAGCAATTTCATTTTGTGATTGACCCGGATCAGACAATCCGCCCAGGCGAAGAAATTTTCGTGCCACTCAAATTTTTTCACACCAAGGGAAATCAATTCTACCCGCCCGAAAGCCAGGAGCTCAAACTACTGACGATCTACGCGCAGATTCCGACCGGTGCCAGGGCAATCGTGGAAATCCCAGGCAGCCAACTGAAAGAGAGGCACTGACGCCGGCGAGTTGCTATGGGGGCTAATTGCGACGCGCCGCGCGGATTTGGACCGGTAGCCCGTAGGTCTCTTCAAAGAGTGTGCCGCTTTGTCGCAAGGCCAATTGTTCAACAGAAACATCCTCGACGCCCTTGGCCGTAATTACGAGCCGTTTACCATCGCTGCGACACTGAATATCGCTGATTCGCTGGCTACGCGAGTCGTCCAGCGCAATCGCCAATCGCAGAATTGCGGCCAGCTTGGAAACCGCCACACGGTCCGTTCGATCGAGCGCTGAGTAGCCTTCATGCTGTGGCTGAGGACTGCTTCTCCGATGGTAGCGAGCCACCAAAGCAATTAACAAGACGTCCTTTCGGCTGAGACCGAAAAGCTCACTATTGCGTATCAAGTACATCGCGTGCTTGTGATTGCTGCGAGCGTTGATATACATCCCAACTTCGTGAAGAAGAGCTGCTAAATAGAGGAGCAACTCCATTTTCGGTTCTAACTGGTGCTCAACTTGCAGTTCAGAGAAAAGCTTCCGGCACAGCGTAGCTACATGGCGGGCATGCTTTTCATTGAAGTCAAAGCGGCGTCCAAGCCCTATCGCGGAGCGAATGATCTGGCTGCGAAAGTTGGCGGTCCAGACGTCGCGAATCGCCAGATCCTGCAACAGGCCATCGCGCAAATTGGTATCGGATATTGCGATTTCCGTTTGATCAAAGCCCCGCGCAATTAACACATAGCTCAGCAGCGCTGGTGCAATGGTTTCTGCATCCTGAAAGCTGATGCCATATTTTTGGACTGTCTCGTCCTCGCTCATCGCTAGCATCCTGCGAGTGAACGTGCTGAGCTGATCTACCGGCAGATAGGCCAAGTTTGCCGGATCCCACTCCTGCAACAAGTTGGAGGCTGCAAAACGAACATCCCCGCCAATCGCGACCATTTCAAGCGGAGAATCCTTGGGAACATGCTCTCGAATCTGGGCCACCACACGCTGGATCTGGCTTTCCATGATGGCCCGCTGTTTGGCGCGCGGAGCGTCGAATTTTTCTAGCATCTCCAGCAACCGCAGAGAACCTAGCCGATAAGTGTGCGAGAACAGAACATTTCCCGATTGCACCACGAGAACTTCGGTACTCCCCCCTCCCACTTCAACAACAACACATTTACTGGTCGCGAGTCTCGGATCCGCTTGGAGCTGAGGCTGAATTCCCATGTAGGTTATGCGATTCACCTCGGCTTCGTCTAATGGCTCAATGTCCATTGCGGTAGCGATATAAACTCGATCGAGGAATGCCATCCGATTGATAGCTTCTCGTACCGCGCTCGTCGCAATGACTCGCATTTGATCGGACCGAGTTATGCCGTATTCGAGCAGCAGGCGGCGGTAGCTCTTCAAAACCTGTACGCACTCCTCTATGGAGCTCTTGCGAATTCTCCGTTGCGTAAAGGTGTCTTTCCCAAGTGTGACCGCTCTGGAAAGACTCTCCAGCAGGTGGACGTTTCCCTCGATGTCGATGTCCGCAATCGCCATGCGAATGCTGGTTGCACCAATGTCTATCACCGCAACGGGGCGTTTTTCGAGATTATGAACCGATCGAGTTGGGATAGAAGTCATAAGCGTAGAGCGGCAAAACCCAAAGACAGCGTGATAATTAATCCGCTATCATATATAGTTCAAAACGCACTGCGCGATGAGTTCCAGTAAATTGACACTCGAATTGTTAAACCTTGATGGAGACGCTCTGCCACACCTTCCAAGGTTGGCAACTGAGCAACTAAAATCAGAAATCTCACCGCCAAGTGTAGTGGCTAAACTTTGTTTGCTGGCGTATTTTCAGCCGAGAATCGGATAGTTAAGCATTTGATTTTGGTGTGCACTAACGTGGATTACTTCTCATTGGGAAATTTGGCACCAGCAAGCTATTCCCGAGCTTAGGTGAATATTGACGACGGCAAATCATCTACACAGCTGCGAGCCGATACGCTAGCAACTTAGATCAAAACAGCCTGTCGTTAATCGAACTTAACACTATGTAATCAAGAATCGGGGCGCTCACAAAACAGATCGCGGGGGCAATTCGCGATTTGGAGGAACGCCCCGATTCCTGTTTGAAATGAGGTCGCTTTCATGCTCTATTATCGTTCACTACAGGTGTAGTTATGCAGTGATTTTTCCTTATTTTTCATTCACCACACATTCACTACATGCAATTTTTGGTGCCCAAAAATGTCAAATGCGCCGAGTCGTACCGATAAGCCTCATGAAGTCCGCTACCCCACAGCGGCAGACGCGCGGGGGTCGACTCGAATCAACCATTTACGCCGTCCCTATTACCTGGGGCCGTTTGAATCCCCCCAGAGCTACATCATGTTTGGGTTGTGGAAGCAGCGCCTGCTGGAAACTGGAGAAGCTCCGGAAACAAAGGACCTGCGGCCGATTGTGGAGCGGCTTGTATCTCAGCCTTCAACCTTTGCCGCGGTGACGTCGCACCGCTCATTTATTCCTGCGGTAGTCTTTGGCTCCCTCTGTTTGAGTTTTGCCATGATCGCTAGTGCAATTATTTTTTCAACTATTAGGCCACCCGAGGTCGATAACTTACATCTAACAGCAGATGAAACGGAATTCATCCGCGGTATGCGAACATCCAAGTCTGCGCAGCAAGCGTCCTACGATGCGTTTCCTGCCAGCAGTGTCGCAGAGGATACGTTGAAACTCATGGAAGAGGTGCCAACGAATGCATTACACCGGAAGCGGAAGAAAGGTCTCTAGCGCGCTGGGAATTGGTGCGGCTCTGATCGCCGTTCTAGTTGCTACGACGATCGTGCGGGGCGAGAGACCGGACGAGAGAGGAGTTGCCAAGAAGGGCACGACACATCAAATCGTTTACCCTAAAGTACTACCAAATTCGCAGACTCCCTGTGCTGCGCTGGCTGCAGCTTATGCGACCTCTGTCGCTAACTTGGAGTCTGCTCAAACGCTCGCGGACAATGCTTGGGCGGCTTGGTACGAGTGTGCTCATGGCGAGCCACCACCAGAGGAAGATCCAGAACCAGAACCAGAGAACGGTCTAACCGTTTCGATACTCGAGCGATAGATTTCCCATTTGCTCGAAACCGTGCGCAAAGGCAAGTCGGTAGGAACGACGGGGCAAAACGTTCCCAATCGACTGAGTTGCTCGGCATCGCGCCGAGCAACTCGCCTTTTTTTGGGGGCTATCTCGCCAACCAACCACGCAATTTCTGTGTTAAGCTTTCAGCCGAAGTGAAGTGGCATGTCGACCAGCCTCGCTGCTCGGCGGCCGCAATATTCTCGACTCGGTCGTCTGTGAAGAAAATCGCGGAACTCGGGCAGCCGGCGTGTCGCTCGCAGGCCTCGTAGATACCTGCATCGGGCTTCATGGAGTGCACCTCATAGCTCAGAATTCGTGGGCCGAACCAATCTCCGAACATGGGCCAGCGTCTAGCCATAATCCATTCCCAGTGCGCTTGGCAGGTGTTCGACAAAATACCGAGTGGTACGCTGGCCGACTTCAGCAATTCGATCGGTTCTAAAATCTCCAGATTGGGCTGGAAGATTGCGCTGATGGCTTCGAGTATTTCGTGAGCGGAGACGCGGCACTGCAATTCTCGATTGATTTCAGCGGCGAACTGCTGGCTAGTAACCAATCCAGTTTCGTATCTATTCTGCAAATCTGAATCGAAAACAACTTGTTGCACCTGAGCGGTGGATCGTTGGGTCAGATTCGCCAATTGCTCCACCGCGATTTGATGATCAAAATGCACCAGCACTTTGCCCAGGTCAAAGTAAACAAAGCGGTCGGCCATGTTGCTGAAATCACTTTCCTTCCGTTCGTACCGAGGCTGGTTCAATTTCCCGAATACGAATATTTCGATACCAGGCTTCAGTTGGCGGTCCCGAGTGGATTTGCAGTCCAATAATACCGTCGCGGGCAATTTCGGTATCTTTCTCCACGAACTCGATCGTTGGGTGACCATTGACAGATAGATTTATCTTGTCGCCGACGGCAAGAATCCAGAGCTCATTCCACTGGCCTTCCTTGACCCACTTGGGCAGTAAATCGGCCGGACCCTCGGCCAACATTTTTCTGCGACGCGACTCGTCGTACAACCCACCCCACACCGGTCGATTCCATGCAACTCCCACATCGCACTGATAGCCGCTAACTTCATGGTCGTTGGCTATCCGCGCTGAGCGAAACTGAACGCCCGCGTTATTTCCCTGTCCCTGCAGCTTCACTTCCAGCCGCAACTCGAAATCGCCATATTTCTTTTGGGTGCACAAGAATTCATTGTTGGGGATTTTTTCTTTTAACGTCCCAGCCACTATTGCCTCCTGCTCGACGCGGAAATAGCTCAAATTCCCCTCCCAGCCGTCTAGACTCTTTCCATCAAACAGTGGCTTAAACCCAGCTTCAGGCTTGCGATCCTGGCTGGTGGCATAGTTTGCCAGAATGCAGACTTGCAACAAGAACCATGTCAGAGAAATAAAGCTCTTCATTTTGTTCGCCGCCAAAGGAATAAAGTGAAACGAAATGGACTACCACCGGTATCGTTCGAATTGGCCACAACTTAGGTAACCATCCTACACAGTTTGGCGGCCGACAAGTAGACTTGTCTCGAATGAATTGACATCCACTAAACATTGGGGGTATCGGCACGCTTCGGTACGGCCCCCCCTACCTCACACTCAGCTAGAATCCTGTCATGACGCAACTCAACAAATACAGCAGTCGCATTACACAACCCAAAAGCCAGGGAGCTTCGCAGGCGATGCTCTACGCCACGGGGCTAACGTCTGAAGACATGAACAAAGCTCAGGTTGGTATCGGCAGTGTTTGGTATGAAGGCAACTCGTGCAATATGCACCTGAACCTTCTCGCCGATGCCGTGAAAGAGGGCGTCTCCAAAATGGGACTCGTTGGGATGCGATTCAATACCGTAGGGGTCAGCGACGGAATCTCGATGGGTACCGACGGCATGAGTTACTCGCTGCAATCGCGCGACTTGATCGCCGACTCGATCGAGACGATCATGGGAGGCCAGTGGTATGATGCATTGGTGGCAATACCGGGTTGCGACAAAAACATGCCAGGTTGCTTGATGGCCATGGGGCGACTCAACCGTCCAGCCTTGATGGTCTATGGCGGCACCATTCGCCCGGGCAAATGGAATGGACAGGCGTTGGATATTGTTTCAGCATTTCAATGCTATGGCCAATTTCTCTCGGGTGAAATTAGCGATGAAGTGCGACAAGAAATTGTAAAACGATCCTGCCCTGGAGCGGGAGCCTGTGGTGGCATGTACACGGCCAACACTATGGCTTCAGCCATCGAGGCACTCGGCATGAGTTTACCATACAGCGGTTCAATCCCTGCCGAAGATCCAGCCAAGATCGACGAATGCCATCGTGTAGGACAAGCCATTCTGAATTTGTTGGAAAAAGACATTAAGCCGCGCGACATCATGACGCGAGAAGCGTTTGAAAACGCGATGGTTGTCGTCATCGCATTGGGGGGCTCCACGAACGCTGTCTTGCACCTGATCGCGATGGCTCGTAGTGTCGATCTTCCGTTGACAATCGACGACTTCCAAGCTGTGAGCGATCGCGTCCCGTACATCGCTGACCTGAAGCCCAGCGGAAAATTTGTTCAGGAGGATCTTCATTCGATTGGGGGCACACCCGCAGCCATGAAGTATCTCCTGGAGAAAGGCTATATGAACGGAGATTGCTTGACAGTCACTGGGAAAACTCTCGGCGAGAACCTCGAATCTGTACCCGGTTTAAAAGCAGGCCAGACTATCATTCAGCCGATGGAAAAACCGATTAAGGCGACTGGACACATTCGAATTCTTCGCGGCAATCTGTCTCCCGATGGCGCTGTAGCCAAGATCACGGGTAAAGAGGGCCTCAAATTCTCTGGTCCTGCAAAGTGCTTTGACAGCGAAGAGTTGATGCTCAAAGCGCTCGAAGACAAGCAGATTGCTAAAGGTGACGTAATAATCATTCGTTACGAAGGGCCACAAGGGGGCCCTGGCATGCCCGAGATGCTTACACCAACATCCGCCATCATGGGTGCCGGACTCGGCAGCGATGTTGCGCTGCTGACCGATGGTCGCTTTTCTGGTGGCTCCCACGGCTTCATCGTTGGCCATATCACTCCCGAAGCTCAAGTTGGCGGTCCGATAGCCCTTGTCAACGATGGAGATATCGTGACTATCGACGCGGAATCCAATCGCCTTGACTTCGATGTGTCGGATGCGGAGCTAGCTCAGCGACGTGCCATGTGGCAAGCGCCGCCGCTAAAAGCCACGCGTGGAACGTTGTACAAGTACATCAAAAACGTTAAGTCTGCTTCCGAAGGTTGCGTGACGGACGAATAGTATGGCACGCAAGCGAACCAGACGTGCTAACTGGCCGTATCGGCTTGCGTGGCTTGGACTTTGGCTGGCACTGCTGCTCTATGTCGGTATCCAAACGGTCGCAACCGCCCTGTCCTATGGGCGCCGTTCGTATGGCATCGATTGGAGCCTGTCGCTGGTTGCGAGCTGCTTCGATGCCACGATTGCGGTTTTCTTTTTTGTTGTCGGTGCCTGCATCGGCAGCTTCTTGAACGTCGTCGCCTATCGTCTACCACTGGGTAGATTTATCGGTGGGCATTCGTCCTGTCCATACTGCCAAACTCCCATCGACAGCTCCGACAATGTGCCAATCCTTGCTTGGATCAAACTCCGCGGGCGCTGTCGCACTTGTCGGTTGCCCATTTCAGCGCAGTATCCGCTCGTCGAACTCACCGTGGCCATCCTATTCCTGGTCGTGTACATCACTGAGTTTGCCAGCGGTGGAGCCAACCTGCCTGGAACGCAGCGGTCCGCTGACAGCGTTTTGCGAGTTACCGTGACGCTCAAGACCATCCTGCAAATCTTCAGCTATCTTTTTATCCTGAGCAGCTTGGTAGCAGCCGCGTTGATTGCTGTAAAAAAACGCCGCGCTCCACTATCGCTCTTTTTTTGGGCACTGCTCCCCCAGCTCGCATTCGCGCTGGCGATACCTGAGACGGTCATTGCCCCGTGGAGATCGATCCGATCCAGCGGAACAGTGGACAGCCGTTTAGACGCGATCATAACTTTGGTGTGTGGACTAGCTGCGGGAATTGCGCTCGCTCGGCTCTTTATTCCATTGCTCTACCGTGGAGTGGATCGTGGGCTGGGCGGGGCGGACGCCAAAAGCGCTGCGGCTAGACAAATGCTTGGAGCCATGGCGGTGGCCAGTTGCCTGGTGGGTTGGCAGAGCAGCGTGTCTTTGGCTTGGCTGGTTGTACTCACCGCTCTGTGCGCTGTTGTTGTCCTGAGAATAGTACTTGGAGCAGAAAGAATCCAGGCAGCGCGCGTTGAGATCGTCGACCTAACCGTTTGGGTGTGGCTGGGGCTGCTGCTCTACCGTTCCAATTGGAATGCGATTTCCAACACGCAGTGGCTGCCCGACGGTGTGCCTGAAGTGGCGCGGCATGTGTTTGGAGCTTTGCTGCTGGCCCCGTTGGTTTGGCTGTTCGCACGCATGGCCGATCCGAGCGAAAATAGTCCACCGACAGAAGTCCAGTCTCCAACCTTCCCCACCATAGAACTCTCTACCGAAGAAAACGACCAAGCACATGCAGCGTCCAAGCCAGATGCGCCGTAGGCCCTTTGTTGCCCCGCAGTAGGTGCACCCAAAGCTTACCGAATTCGAACCACCGACGTCCGCCAAACACGCTGATCCACTCTGATTCTTTTCTGACAATCGTTAAACCGGTTACAATGACGTTGACCAGCTTGCTGGCCTTGTGCAGCTTGGGGAAGTTTTAGCTATTCACTGGTTTACTATGGAGCGACATCGTGGTCGTACGCACTCTCTTCTTAGCGGCTCTGGCCAGCTCATTTTTGCAGCTATGGACATCGGGATTTGCACAGCAAGGATTTCGTTTGGAAGCGGAGCAGTTGCCGACGACTTTGCAAGTCGGCTATGCCGCTCGTACGCTAGACGTCAATAGCGATGGTAAACTGGACATTGCGGTCGTCGACAGCAAACGCGTCTTATGGCTCGAGAACCCGAGCTGGCAGGAACACGTCGTCTACGAAACGCCGGATGCCAAGTTTGATAACGTATGTTTCGCGCCGCATGATATCAATGGCGATGGCCGAGTCGACTTTGCGTTGGGAGCGGACTGGCAATTCGGCAATGCAGATTCCGGTGGCACTATCGGTTGGCTGGAACATACGGAGTCAGGTCCATGGACATACCGACAAATTGCCTCCGAACCCACAACGCATCGCATGAACTGGGTAGACCTAAGCGGCAAGGGCAAACCTGAGTTGGTGGTTGCTCCGCTCAAGGGACGCGGCAGTCGTGCCCCTGGTTTCGACCAAGTGGGAATACGCTTGCTTGCCTTCAGTCCCGGCGAAAATCCAGCCAGCGAAACATGGGGGCGGCGAGTCTTGACCGAAGAACTGAAAGTCATGCACAATTTTGAGGCTACCGATCTGGATGACAATCAGCACTTAGAACTCGTAACGGCCAGCTACGAAGGCGCCACTTGGCTGGTCCCACAAAGCGATCAGCGATTAGCCTTGAAACGCTTGGGCGCAGGACAGGAAGAACCTGCCCCTAAACGCGGAGCCAGCGAGATTCGACACGGTCGACTGGACGGAGGTGGGCTCTACCTGGCGACCGTCGAGCCCTGGCACGGAGACAAAATCGTCGTATATGTCGCACCGGACAACTGGCAGCAAAGCGATGAACTGTGGCCGCGTCGCGTGATCGACGATCAACTGGCCTGGGGACACGCGGTGGCGTGCGCCAATCTTGACGACGATCCGGATGAAGAGCTGATCATAGGAATTCGCGACGATCAGAACACGGAGCATCGCCGTGGTTTGCGAATTTATGATCCAACCGATAATGGCCAAACATGGCACAGGCATGTTATCGATCCGGGAGGCGTGGCTATTGAGGATTTGACCGTCGGCGACTTGGATGGCGACGGCGATGTCGATATCGTCGCAGTCGGTCGAGCAACTCACAATGTTAAAATATACTGGAATAAACCATAGCAAGACTTTTTGTGTCTGCTGGGTTTGGGCGATAACAAACTGAATTACTTTCATGCGCGCCGGCTCAAGCAACTGAGTCAGTTTGGTTGCCAAGTATTCGACAGCTATTTGCTTGATCTGCCGGAGTCGTCAGGTTCCGACAGGCACCATGCCATGCGCTGTGCAAAGTCCGCCTGGAAAGCAGGCCGCCACTGGTTGACAGTGCTGCGCGGATCAAAATCTTCACTTGCCAATTGGTCGCGCCACCAACCATCTGCCTCGCGCTGGTATTGTCCGCCCCAGCCGGGTTTGGTCGGATCGTTCGGGTCATTGCCACCGCGTGGCAGGAAGAAGAACCAAGAGGGAGTATCGCCCTCCTTGAGACAAGCATACTTATTGGGTGCCGTATAGGTCTTGGTTGGATACATCGCGCCCAGTGGACCTGCACTAAGAACATTCTTCTCTATCCAGTCGCGACTGGTCAGAGATTCGTCGCCACCAAGATACATTCCTCGATAGGTTCCCTCGCGTTTGTCTCGATCGGCGGGAGCTTTCGCTAACAAGTAATTCATGTTTGGAAACTCCCGTCGCATCCAATCGGCGATACCATCTTGATCGTTGATGTCGTAGACGCGAAACTTCGCAACAAACAGCGCAAGTCCGTTGCTACCTCGGTCTTGTTTTACGCGCCACAGCGCTTGTGCCAAATCGGTTTGGCCACCCCAAATCGAAATATTTAATGGCCAATCGGCTGTCCCCGAATCAATTCGCTCGATGAGAAAATTCGATGCTTCTGTGTCGTGGTCTCCACCAATATTGTCGCGTTCGCGATGTGGATTGCCGCTCTTGACGATTTTCAATAATTGCTCGTGGGTTGGCCAGCCCTCAGCATGACGCTGGAGATTCGTTAATACTTTGCCATAGGCCTCGATGGTTTCTATGATCAAGTCGGCCCGAGTCACTGCAACACTCAGCTCACCGCGCGTGCCGGAAGCGCTAGCAATAAACGCCTCTATTTCAAACTCATTGGCATACATCAGCAATCGAATCAGCGATTGCTGATCATCAGGATCACCTCCGATATCGGTCAATACTGCCAACCTGGGTCGCTCCGCAGTTACTCCAGCCAGCGGCGTGCTCAGCAGACTGGCAAACAAAACCGAGCATAAATACCGAATGCATTTGGTAGAATTCATAGTAAGCTCCACTGCTTGGTAAGCACTGCCAGGTAAGTTGCGATCGGACACACGTCGCAAGTTTTTCGCTTCAAATCATACTCTGAATTGAAATCTCATGGCTCATTTTTTTGCAACCACTGCATTTCACCAAATGCTGGTGAACGTAGTTTTCAGTTTATCCCTGACTTCATCCCTACTCGCAGGGTCGTATGTGTCGATTGAGAATGGGCGGTGGAAGGTCAATGGCCATTTGACCAATTTGGGTTCACCCTGCGAAGGATTGTTGATGAATGTCCGTATGGTCAATGCCTCTTTCGAAGATCGCTCTGAGTTGCGACCGGAATTCTTGGCTGAAGACAATACCCGCCGCTTCATCTCGAGCATTTCCGACTACATGGCTCATGGGATCAACGCTTTCACACTTTGTTTGCAGGGCGGCATGCCGGGTTACGAAGGAGCCATTAACTCCGCCTTTGCGCCAGACGGAACGCTTCGGGCTGAACCCATGCAGCGAATCGAGCGCATCGTGCGGGCATGCGACCAACAGGGGGCTGTTGTCATTTTGGGGTGCTACTACCAACGGCAATCAAAAATACTTCGCGACGAAGCCGCAGTGCGTGCTGGCTTGGCCAATGTCGTCGCTTGGATTCGAGCGCAAGGCTTCCAAAATGTCGTCCTGGAAGTCGCCAACGAATACCCACATCCGGGTTTTGCACACGATGTCATCCGAGATCCCAAGGGTCAAGCCAGCCTCATCCGATTAGTCAAGGAACTGATGCCAACGTTGCTGGTCACCTCCAGCGGTTACGGCGACGGCAGAATCCACCCCGAAGTTGCTGACGTCTGCGACTTCCTGACGCCACATTGGAATGGTCTGAAGGTTGAAGACATTGCTGCGAAGGTTGCACAACTAAAACGTTTCGGAAAGCCTATTGTGTGCAATGAAGATGACAAAACGGGAGTCCAGGCTGTCGCTGCTCTGCGAGCAACAGTGGCCAGTGGAGCGGCCTATGGATTGATGTTGAAAACGCACAACCAAAGCTATCCATTTCACTTCAATGGTGCCAAGGACGACTTGGCATTCTATGAAGCGCTACAGAGTATCACCTCCAGTAAGCCGGGCCAAACGCCAACAGTTACACCTGCGGGCTCGCCACCCGACTTTCCACCGCCCGAATCTATGGGGGGCTGGTCCCGCGTGAAACCAAGCCAAGAGATTGAGACTGTTGCCGAGATGGACCCCAAGAAAATCGAGGAACTTGGGCAGTGGTTACTTGGATCGGACTCCCGGCCCTTCGCTGCGGTCGTGATTCGACATGGCGTGGTTGCTCTACAGATCGAACGACGCAACAGTGCGACGACGGATACGCGTAACGTGAAGTCGTGCGCCAAAGCAATCTGCGCGACGGTGCTGGCGATCGCAGCCGAAAGAAGCCAACATGGGCTGACACCAAGAAAAATGAGTTTTGACGATCTGGCCTTCGAGTTCATCCCCTGGGCGTTCCCATTGAGCGATCCTCGCAAATCATCAATCCGAGTCAAGCAACTCCTCAATCATACATCAGGGATTACTCCCGAATCGACCAAGGTGCCTAACCGCGGGCCTTGGGAGCTAATCCTTGGGCACGCTGGCAGCCAAGCCAATCAACTACTAGCATTCGATCCGGGGAGCGACCTGGACTACGGCACGCACGCACTCTACCACGCTTCGCTCGTGTGCGAGAATGTTACGGGCATGCCTTACGATCAGTTCGCGACCGAACACCTGCTCAAACCGCTTGGCATCGAAAGGTCCTGGTTCGAGTTTATCGATGGCGATGAGCAGCATGGACGCCATCCCTCGCATGCTATTGGATTGCCAGCTCGCGAATTAGCCCGCATCGGCTACTGTATGTTGCATGGTGGCCGCTGGGGAAAGCAACAAATTGTGCCGCGCTGGTTTGTAGAACAGACCGCAACGGCTACACATGATATAGTCGGCATTAAGACTTTCGGTCGCGAAGCGCAGTCCTTCTCTCACGGCTGGGAGTTGCCGGGAGCACTCGGCGAAAAAGCCGTAGGCATTCCTCGCGACGCGCGTTTCAAACCCGGCAGTGGTGGTCAATTGATCGCGTTTGTACCCAGCCTCGATCTGGTTATCGCTCGACAAACGGGTGGCAGTGGTGCATGGGAGTATGAAGAGTTCTTGCGACGGGCCTGCGACAGCTGCTTGCCGTCCGCCGGAGACAGTGGCAGGTAACACTCAGTAACCCAGCGCAAAATGCTAAAGACCGACAGCACAAAGCATCAATACATAAGTCGTGGAACTTTTGACTTCAGTGTCGGAATTTGCAATCGTAGAGCCTGGTGACCCGCATAGGCAGTTGCCAAGAACAGTTGCGGACCTCCGTGGTGATAAAGCGTTGTTTGTTTTCTCGGTTAGTGCTGGTAATGTGTCGGGCATCCGCGCGGTGAAGGTCAAGTGGAGCCAGGGCAATGTCGCCCGCACATGGAAGAGGTAGCTGGATCGGAGCATGTCGCGCCTTCTGCCCCCATTTCTCTGACCACTCCCCGTGCACAATCTTTCTAAAAATTGGTTTTACAGCAGTGTGTCGATCAAGTCGGAAATGGCCAAGCATACCTCCTCTAACGGCGGCTCGTTCGCTTTCTGGTAGAAAGCCAGCCATTGCGGCGAGCGGTAGATTTCGTTCCGCATAATCGGATCACTGCCTTGATAACGAAGATTCAGAACCATCTTGATCAATTCATGTGCGGCTTCAGTGGAGCGTGATGTCGGGACCTGGCGCAACATCTGCTCGATGTGCATTAGCAATGGATAGTGAGTCTCCCAAGCAAGATTTTCGCCGACCGGAAGATATTCGAACTGAAGGAAATCCTGTCGCACTTGCAGGTATCGAAAGTATCCACTTAACGCCGGATGCAGCAAGTAAACGTCCGATTCGGGCAATCGCATAATCGGCCCGAGCGACTCATGCGGTTTACGAAATCGTTGATATCTGTGATTCGTTTCGCTTTCGCTTTGGACAATCCCTAGTAGGCCTGCGAAATACATATCCCGGAAAGGATGGAATAGATGGTCCGAATTGTGGTCGAAGTGTTGCAGCGTTCCAGGTTCCAGTCCGTTAAACCTTTCACAGACCTCTATCGCTTGTCGATGGGTTAGCGCATTGGCGGGGAGTAGTCCGAGAAATCGATATCGCTCGTCAGGATCGTTCAAGCAATTCAAAAAGATGGCTACTTCGTCAAAAGCGTTGGCGGCTAGCACCGAAGCGCAGGTGCGCTGTACCAGCTCGCGCAGGCGATTCTCCGAGGACACGGGACGTCGATCGGAGAGTTCGGAAGCGATAGCCACGAGATCCCTGGGGCGACCGCATGTGTGTCGCAGTACGTACTGATAACTGCCTTCGGGAGCAGAGCGCCTGGCAGGTTTGATGATATTCATTCCAATGAAATCGGCAAAGGATTTACAGCCTTCGTAGGACTGCGCAAGCCGATCGACCAGAAGCCTCAACTCTTCATCGTTGTAGTCCAGGCTGGTGATAGCTGAGTAGAGATTCGACTTCGTGTCCGAGCGATAGTTTGCTAGAGCTTCCTGACGAATCGACGCAAAGATCTTGATATGGCTATTTGCATTCATGATTTCCCACGAAGCTTCTAGCAAGCCGGCTTGGACGGCGACCCACGCGTCCCGATTCAACTGTCCAGTCGCTTGATCGACCTTATCGATGAACACATACGTGGCTGCGTGGATCTGTCGCAATTGTTGATCCAAGAAGTTTTCAGTTTCATCCATCAGTTGATTCAACTCGCGGACCGTTAGCGATGTCAGTTCTTTGAATACCACCGTGGGTTGAATCGAATTGCCCGCCAGCCAGCGCTGAACTCTTTTGGGGAAGCGCTCGAACTCTTCTTCTTCGCTAGCATCTATAACGGACGGATGGTGAGAGATAATAGCGATGCGTAACGCCATACTCCACAAGCGTGTTGTTGTTGAAAGATCAGAAAGTGACTGCATATATTTCTGGGAGAGCGTTCGCAATTCGCTCATGAAGTCCAGGTAGGGCCTTCCTGCCGGAATCATGGTCAACGAAGCGGCCTGCGATGGTTGTTGCTGCTCGAGCAGGTGGCGTTTGCAGGTCAATAAGAGGGTCTTTCCAAATCCTTTCGAGGCTGCGATGTAATGCTTGTGTTTACCGGTTAGAAACTGATCTACAAGCGGACTACGAAACAGCACACGGTCAAGATCTTGGACGTCGATTTGATTGGCATCGGTGGCCCACGTTTGCCCTTCCCAACGAGCCGCGCGGGCTGGGGAACCACCGACTGGATCGCCCGTTGGCACAATACCTCGCTGTTGCGCGAGCTGATGCACCCAGGCTATTGCCCGTTCGTCTAATTCTTCTAAGCTGCGGACCTCCAATGCCGGTGCGTCGCTGAGCATGCGACACCAGGCAGGAGAAACGACAGCCAGATCATCCGACGACAAGCTGAGCAACACTGGCAGTATGGCAATTCCCAGGCGGTAGCACAGGGCTAGATCCTCGGAAAACTCGCTGGTTGTCAATGAAGCTTGGGAGACAATTGCAATTGCTGCGTGACAGCGAGGCAGCACTTCAGAGATCTGGGAAGCTAACGGCACTCCGGCTACCGCATCGCGGTTGCATTGCCAAACACGGTAGCCGTTGCATTCAAGCAAGTTCGATAATAGACGGGTGGTTGCATAATCGTCCGGTGCATAAGCCAGATAGAATGACAGTCGTCGTTTTTCTGGCGTGGGCAGCAGGTGCATCATGTTGACGGGGCGAGTGCTGGAGCAAAGTTCACTCGCGAACTGTTGGCATGTCGAGAAACGGTCGTCTGGCGATTTGGCCATTGCCCGCAGCAGAGCCTGCTCGAGCGACTGTGGCGCTGAAGGCAAGTACTCGCGTATGCCAGGGGCGGAATTGGAGATGTGTTGCATTAGCATCTCGGCTACCGACTTGCCGGCAAACGGCAACTTGCCAGTCAACAATTCGAATGCCATGACGGCCAGAGAATACTGGTCGCTGCGGGCGTCTACGATCTCACAACGCGCCTGCTCTGGCGAAGAATAGGCCGGCGTACCCGAGAAAAAATTTTCACTTTGTCTTTGGCGGGCATCCTGAGCAAGACCGAAATCCAGGATTTTCAGCTCTCCTCGCTTGGAGCAACATACATTTTCTGGCTTAAGATCGCGATGAACAATTCCTTTGACATGCGCATAGTCCAGGGCCTCAGCCAGTTGAAGGACGATTTGAGCGACTTCATCGGCGGAGAATTTTGTTCGCCGATTTAGCAGAGCCCGCAGATTGTCGCCATCAACCAACTCGAAAATGACATAGGCCGTTTCATCTACAAACCCAACATCGTAGACGGCAGCGATAGCGCGATGGTTTAAAGATGCTGCCAAACGAGCTTCGCGTTCGAGATACCGATGCAAATCGGCGGCCTTGTAGCCCACGTACGGCACGACCTTCAAGGCAACTTCGCGTTCCAATTTCAAATCGACCGCTTGATAAACCCGCCCCATGCCCCCCTGGCCCAGAATCCGCAAGAGGTGATATCGCCTACTGATCAGTTCGTTGAGCGAGGGGGACTCGCATAGCCGATTCACCTCAGCGTGGCTGTGAGCCACAGTGATCTGGCCATACGCGTCAGTTTTGCAGAATGAACGCTGCTCGAGAGCGATATCTTCGGTATAAGTAGAGGCAGCATTCAACATGGCTCGCTTCCAATTGGTTCACCAATCGCTTGTCCACAGATGGCAAGAGTCTAGACGATCCCACACGATGCGCGAGCCACGTTGCTTGCTAATTGAGCGGCCTGTTTATTTTAGCTTGGCAAGCTCGTCGAGTACGGCTGAAACACCAGCTCTTCCGCCATGAGAGGTACTCGTCATTGCATATGCAATTTTGAGGTCCTTGCCGACGATAAAGGTGGATGGGTAGGCCGTTTCGCGGTCTGCTTCCCAGCGCAGCCCCCAGTCGTTGGTGAATTTATAGTTGGGGTCGGTAGCATATTGGAAATTTGCCGGAAAGTCCCACTGGCCCTGCACGGCAAACTCTTTGGCATGTTCGCTCAGCTTGTCAGCCGGACCGGGGTAGATCATCAAGACTTGCGCGCCAGCTTTTTCTAGTTCAGATCTCTTCGACACAAACTCGCTCACTTGTCGCGAACAAATCGGGCATTGGTAACCTGGCCAACCCCGCAAGACCAACACGACTACAGGGTGCTGAGCGGCCAATTTTTTAAGCGATACAAGCTTTCCCTGTTCATTTTTGAGTTCGATTTCGGGAGCCAAGTCGCCTACTTTAGGTGGATGGGGTGGCTCTTTTCCTTGAGCGGCTTGACCACGCCTGCCCGTCCGCTGCTTTTCTTGAGCGGTAGAAATTGACACTATCAGGCAAACACCCAACAAGGCAAGCGTTGCGGTCCGGTGATAGAACATCTTTGCACCTTTTGTCATAGAAATGGACTTGGTCAACAAGACAGGTTTTTCGCATTGAGGCAAAATTGGAAGAGTGAGGTGCAAAACCTTCCGCCCCGCATCACTTCGGCTTCCAACTTTGCGATTGCCCGGCGCTAAGCCTACATCCAAGCAGAGCCTTAACCTTCATTCAATTTTGTTTCTTTTTAGCTGGTCGTTGGTCTATACGCAACCTGTTATTTTCGGAGTTGTCAGCCACGAGACGAGACCTTCGAATAGCTTACGGGACTGTTGAAAGGTGCAGTACCAGCGGGGCGTTACCCCAGTCGGCGGGTGGCGTAAGGCTGGCTGTGCCGTTGCCGTATTGACCAGCATGATAACGTTTGCCAGTATGCGGGTGAAACCACTCTGCCTTCAGCGGTTGGTGCGCCTCTGCAATCTCAAGCGTGAAGGTGGTTGGTTGTACTTGATATACCACGTACTCTCGGCCTGGATTGGCTTGGCACTGTCCTTGACTGACCAGTTGATTTGCAGGCTCAAGCGCCCAGTATTGCGTAGACCGCCAAAAGTCTCCGAAGTGCTTGTAGAGGCCGTATCCTGGAGGTTGATCGAGAGGGCGGACTACATCCCAAGCGGTGTAGGTATAGTAGTAGGCGTTGTAGCCTCCCGCCATCTGAATATCCCAGGCCGTCGAGATCATTACTTCCGGTGTATGTGTCTTGGTATACGTCTTGTCGTCTAGGCCTCCCGGGCCGTGTTCGTAATCGGACTCGACATTGGCTACCGGCCATGCCCTGCGGGCGCGCTGTGCGGCAATGGTGTCGCGGTTGCTGCCCGTTCGATTACTGTTTCCTTTGACTTGACCATTCGCGACTTCGTCATCGTTGCCGTGATGTTGATCAGCTCGGAAGTCTGTCACTGCGTCGTAAGCGCCCGAATCGTTGGCTTTGTCATCATCATGAATGGTGGTAAGGTGATGGTAGGGGTCATTC
>JBGSTP010000281.1:0-3107 GCA_041736515.1 Pirellulaceae bacterium | reverse complement strand
AAGGCCAAAGTCGAAGAGGGCGAGCCACTTCCGAACGCCATGGCTCGTTTCCCCCGAGTCTTCAACGATATGGCCGTGAATATGACTCGGGCCGGCACCGAAGGAGGCTTCCTGGAAGACGCTTTGGAGCGCGTAGCCGCGTTTACCGAACAACAGGAAGATATGAAAGGCCGCGCCGCAGGTGCGTTAGCCTATCCGGTTTTCTTGGGATTCGTCGGTACCGGTGTCGTCTCGGTTCTGATCATCTTCTTCGTGCCTAAGTTTGAATCGTTGTTTTCAACGTTGCGTGAAAAAGGCCAACTGCCGGCAGCGACCGATGCCCTGCTTAACTTTAGTTCGTTCTTGCAAAGCTATTGGTGGACACTGATCGCTGCCGCGGTCGCAACCGTATTTGGCATTGTTTCCTTTATTCGAACGGAGGATGGCAAGTACTGGGTGGACTGGGCGAAGATCAAGTTCCCTTTGTTTGGTACCATTTTTCTCAATCTGGCCGTCGCGCGATTCTGCCGCGTTTTAGGGACCTTGTTAAGCAACGGGGTGCCGATTCTGAAGTCCTTGGAAATCAGTCGCAACGCGGCTGGCAATCGCATTCTCTCGGCATCGATTAAGAAAGCTAGCGAAAACATTACCGCTGGCGAAAAACTAGCTACGCCTTTGGCTGCCTCGGGTCATTTCCCCAATCAAGTGGTAGAGATGATCTCGGTTGCCGAGGAATCGAACACGCTGGACAAAGTGATGGTGCAAATATCCGACAGTCTGGAACGAACCACGTTTCGTAGAATGGACATATTGGTTCGACTGCTAGAGCCATTGATGTTGCTGTTGATGGCAGGAGTAGTATTTTTTATCGTTTTAGCGCTGATGGTACCGCTACTTAGTAGTGCCGACGCGGTTTAAAATTGACAGACCTTAACCCACCGCAAGAAAATTTCCCTACCCGATGAAATGGAGAAGAAATATGAAACGTACTCTGAGAAGAAAGTCGCTTCGAAACGCGTTTACTTTGTTGGAAGTGATGCTCGTGTTGGTCATTATTGCTGCCATCGCTGGCATCGCCGTCGTGAACATTGGCAGCTTCCAGGATCGCGCCTTTAAGCGGACTGCCTCGGCCGAGATTAGCAATCTGAAGACCATGCTGGAAACCTACAAACTAGAGGTCGGTGGCTACCCAACTCAGCTCGATGCACTTTACGAAGCCCCGTCCGATTTGGCGGATCCGACCAAATGGATGCAAATCAAGAAAGATCCGATCAAGCCAGATCCCTGGGGTCACGCTTACGAGTACACACTCAATGGTTCGACATTTGAAATTCGTAGCCTTGGTCCGGACGGGCAGAGCGGCAGTGAGGACGACATCACCGGTTAATTAGATTGATTTGGACTACCGGTTCAAACCGCTTAATCGATTGAAACCGACCCAGGATGTGCCATCGCCTCGCGTCGCCTTCACTGGGTTTTTTTCACCAGTGCTTCAATATAATTAAACTTTTGGGTTTGTAGTTTTATTGTAGAACGATTGTCCCAATCGTTTTCATAAGCAATTGGGACAATTGCTCTACACTGAACCCTAAGATTTAAAGTTGGACTGAGGCCGGCACAACAACTTGGAAATCGAAGCAACCGCCATGTGTGCCAGCCCTCCGGACTTCCCAATTGAATAAAGCATACCCACCGGTGGTTAACACCACCGGCTAACGATATGCCAGCCCTCCGGGCTTGAAGCACTTAGCACCCAACCATCGAGATGTTAGCCTTATGTTCAACAGCAGGATCATTGGGAAAGTCGTACCACGCCAACAGCGTGGTGCGTTCACATTGCTGGAGTTGATGTTGGTGCTTGCGATTATCGCTGTTGTCGGAGCTATCGCGATACCGCGGTTCGACGAAATTTTCGAAAGGCAGAAGCTGCGGGGGATGGCTAACGAATTGCGGCTTGCCTGGGATAGTGCGCGGCTGGAAGCCATGCGCACGGGACAATCTCAAGTTTTTACTTGCCTCCTTGGCTCAGGAACATACAGTGTCAAACCACTCGTGTTGCAGTCCGACTCAGCCAACGCAGGGACGGGCGCGACCGTGCTGCTTAGCGGCGGCGCAGTGGCAGAGACGCAGTCCAATGGCTTTCTCACTGCAGCTGATCCAACTCTGCAAGACGCCAAAGAGCTCGAAGATAGGATTGTGTTCGTGAGCTGCAGTGTTGTCGGCGATATGCGAGCCTATACCACAGCTCAGGACTCTCAAAACAGCGGTATGAATGAGGTGAACACCCAGACCGTTGGCGAATCTGTGATCTTTTATCCGGATGGTAGTAGTAGTACGGCCGAAGTTCGAATTCAGAACGAGCGCGGCGATATCCGTGGAATTCAAATCCGCGGACTTACCGGCCACACTCGCGTTGTCGACATCGCCAACGTACCAACCACCCCTGGTGACAAACCGAAAGGGTGAGAGCATGTTGGTAATTGCCTTGGCACATTCCAGACTGTTGAAGATATCGAATGCAACGCAGCCTCGCGGGCTGTCGCTGCTCGAAGTCGTTCTCGCATTGGCGATTCTGGCGTTTGCAACCGCCTACTTGGCTCAATCGATGCAACTGGCTACGCAAAACGCAATTCGCGCAGAGCGATTAACGCAGGCAGAATTCGTCGCGGAGAGCGTTATGAACCAGGTCATCGCGGGCGTCATTCCTTCCGAGCCCGTCACTTGGACCAGCTACCAAAATTCGGGTGGCGTGACCGAATGGATGTATCAATTGCAGAGCGTACCTACAGAGATCGACGGTATGATTGGCCTGCAAGTCGCAGTGCAAAAAGTAGATCCGGCCGTTGGGTTGGTGCAGACGAATTTTGATTTGTACGCCAACCGTTGGATTATCGACCCAAGCTTAGCGTTGGATGTTCCCCCGTCGACTGAGGAGGAAGCGGCTGATACAGGTGCAACGAGCAGTTCTGGCAGTACTGCCAGTGGCGGAGCGTCCACTGCTCCCGCGACTGCAGCCAGTCCGGCTGCTGCCAGCCCGAGTGGATTCGGTGGAGCCGGCGGATTTGGTGGTGCGGGTGCGGGCGGATTTGGTGGAGCGGGCGGTGGGGGTCGTGGTGGACAAGCAGGCG
>JBGSTP010000262.1:0-40065 GCA_041736515.1 Pirellulaceae bacterium | reverse complement strand
CGTCGCTGGCCTGTTCCTCGCCGCCAAACAGCTTTCGCTTGGGCACTAATCCGATAATGTTGTGGTACGTGACCCAGGGAGCGCGCGGAGAACGCAACATCGCGGGGAAAACCGGAGAATCGGGATTGAGCGAGTCGATGCTCGTGTTGTTGATTAACAAATCAGCGTTCTGAAACACACCCGGATTGTTGCTGACCAGGTTCTGGCCGGTGGCCACCATCATGGTTGGCAGAGTGATTAGCTTTCGGCTGAGCCAGCGCGTGGTATCGTTGGAATAGTCGCTGCCACGATGTGGAGTGCCAATGGTAACTACGCGTTTTATGTCGGAGTTAGGTCTAAAAAACGCAGCCTGTCGAATTTTGGCAATGTCATCCGGGTCCCCCTCAAGTTTTTCGAAAGGTTCATCGCTGAGAATTTTCCAGAACTCATCGCGACTATCGATCGTTTGCATGCGACTGACCAGTCCACCCATGCTGTGTCCGACCAATACGGTTTGATTCAGCGCGAGATAGCGATGTTGAGGATCCAAATCGCTCCGCAACTTGGCAATGTCATCGCGCATCTGAGTGGCGCTCATCCAAAACGGTTGTCCCGTTGGATATTGATAGAACCAAAACTGGTAGTTCTTTCGCAGTTCGGGAAAGCTACGCAGATCGTTGAACATTGGCATCCAAGTTACTGGACTCGACCAAAGCCCATGGACCATGACGACTGGAATGCGCTGCGGATCGAAGGGCTCGAGCATGTAGATACCGCGATGCTGTTGTGTCAACTGCGGATTGAGTAGGCCCTGGGTGGCTGAGTCCTTCTGTCGAAACTGGGGGCTGTCCAGGAAATAGGCAAGCGCAGTACTGAGGTCGGTTTGCAATGGGACAAGCCGTCCCGCCAACGATAAATCGCATGAGGCTAGCGGATCATGCAATTCGAGCACACAGTGGTGGCGATGGATGGCACCCTTGCCGGGCATCGTGCCCGGACGCACCACACGTAGTAACGCCGTGACCGGAAAACTCAATCCGTCAGGGTAGTACTTTTCGCGAGGATCGTTCGGGTCGCCTTTCTTGCGGACAGCAATCAAGGGAACACCAAGACCGTAGGAAAGTCCCGATGACGGAAGGCCCTCCAATTGAAAATCGCTCACAAACTCAAATCGCTCGAAGTCTTCATTGTTCCAGTTGCCACGCACCACTGTGGCCACTTCGTACGTTTGTTTTCCGGTAGTGACTTTGTAGGTCTTGCCGGGATGCAGATCGCCTTGGGCGTTTACCAGACGCAACGTGGACTCCAGCGATTCGTTATACAAGTCGCAGGCGCCACGGAACTGTGGATCGTACGGATTGCGTACCTCATCGAACTCGCTGGAGAAGAGATACATGTAGGCATTGCTAACGGCGACTCCGTACATGTCGAGCGCACGAGCGTGATCGCGCTGCTTCTCGGCACGCTGACCGAGGATATATGCCAATTCAGATATACTGTAAACCAACTCACCGTCCACCTCGGACTCAAGCAGCGTTTGTAGCTCCTCGAGGCAAGCCGCCGGATTTTGAGCGTAGACTTCGGTTAGCGCGAATCGGCGAAAGACAGTTTCAGTCCGCGAGCTGACCTGTGGACCCTTGTGGCTCGTTATCTGAAGGGGTATCGCCAAAGGATTGGCGGGCGTGTCTCGGCGTACTAGAAACCGCTGTGAGGCACATCCTAAACTGCCAGTAACCAGTCCCCAAACTAACAGCAGCCAGACGCACTCCCTGCGAATTGCAAGCGCGCGAACCGCTGGCGTGCGCTTAATAGCAATTTGAAGATTGTCTGCAACCATGGAAACGCGGACCGAGGACGAAAATGGTGGCTTTTACAGGTTGAACACTAGAAACTCGGCCAGCAGAGCGTCAATGCCTTTTTCGCCGTCAACCTGCAGTACGACAGATAGTGGGGGTGGGCGATATGGCGAGTGGCGTTCGTCAGTTCGAAAAAGCCCTGCCTTCGACGATTCAGCTCATCGAAAGGTGTACGTATACGAGATTAAGAATAAGTAATTTATGGATTCTGTACTCGCCGCGAGCTTGCCGATAGAGTGAACAAATAGGCAATTTTTCTTCTCCTAGGAAAGTGATTCGACCATGAAAAGACGTGTAGGATTTACCTTAGTGGAGCTTTTGGTGGTAATTGCCATCATTGGCATTCTGGTGGGGCTGTTGCTTCCCGCCGTTCAGGCTGCTCGCGAAGCGGCTCGCCGCATGCAATGTAGCAACAATCTGAAGCAGCTTGGTTTGGGGGCGCTCAACTACGAAAGTACCTTTAAGAAGTTCCCCCCTAACCACATTTTCGCGCGACCGATAACCAATCCATCCACGGCCAACGGAGCTCCCGATGTACTGAACATGGAGTGCTGGGGATGGCACGTCTTGCTCATGCCGCAAATCGAGCAAACCGCCATGTACAACCAATTGAATGTTACCCAAATCTCGTTGATGGGATTCATTCAAACTGCCACTCCAGCTCAATTCGATTTGTTGAAGCAGGAAATTAGCGTTTTTCGCTGTCCAAGTGATTCGGGCGATGCCGTCGCCAAGACGGCGCGGCACTGGGGCGGCGGTGTTGGTACAGCCGCCAGCAGTCGAGGCAACTGGGAGTCCGGTCTGACGAACTATGTCAGCAGCCGTGGTACGCGGAATAACCCGCAAACAGTTAAGGACAGTTACGGAGTCATCCAAGAGAATCTGAGTGTCAAAATTGCGCAAATCACTGACGGAACCAGCAATACGTTTATTTTCGGAGAGCGAGACTCAAAGTATGGTCGCTCTGGAACTTGGCCGGGAGTTCGCAATCCAGACGGCAATGGTATGCGAGGTATCTATTCGAATACAGCTACAATTCGTCCGCCGCTCAATTCGATCGATCCGCCAAACACTTGGAGCAGCAACACTCTCGGTGCTGGCGCTGGTTTTTCGAGCCTGCACACCGGTGGTGCGCAGTTCGTATTCGTAGACGGTTCGGTCCATTTTATCTCGTCGAGCATCGAATCACGTCCAGACTCGGTGGGAGGATGCAATGTATTCGATGATGCGCCATGTGCTCCAGCATACGGCGTCTACGAAAGTCTTGGGCGTCGCGACGATGGCTTTGTGATCGGCAGCATTGAATAATAATTCAGCCGATGTGTGGATCCTGATGCGATTCCCGTGTTGAAAGCCGGTAACCCTCGTTGAATTGGTAAACAGACGCGAGTGAGCATTGTTCACTCGCGTCTGAGTTTTTATTTGAAGACAACATTTTCGAGCAATTCTAGCCATGCAAATTATTAGTTTCCGCATTAGCACCATCCGACAATTTTCTCTGTTGATCCTGGCTTCAGCACTTGCCGGTTGCAGCTCGGAGAATGTAGGGAGGGTGGAAGGTACAGTGAAATTGGACGGTATGCCGTTGCCCAACGCACGTTTGGAGTTTTGGCCCGATCAAGGTGGCAAGCTTTCTGCGGCTCTCACCGACGAAAATGGACACTACGAATTGCATTATGGGCGCGAGGAGATGGGAGCAGAGGTAGGCGAACACTTGGTGCAAATTCGCACCGCCGGTGTCGGTCCTTCGCAGGGCGACTACGGTTCTTCGGCGCCTGAGAAAATTCCGTTGAAGTACAACACCAATAGCGAGTTAAAGAAAACTGTAAAACCAGGACGCAATACGATCGATTTCGATTTGGATTCGAAAGGCAAAGTAGTTCAGCCCAAGGCCGGTTATTAGTTGGTAGCTCGTGTGGGTGGTTTGTAGGGGCCACTCATTTTGCCCGATGGGATGAATCCCACCGTGCGCGCAAGATTTTCTGACGCATGCAGTTTTGACTTGCCTTTCAGACAATAATAGTTCCGAGAGTAATTTAACGAGCTGGCTGAGGTTACAATCCAGTTTCGATCGCATTGTTTCCGAATCTGAGGGGATGATCATGCGCGACGCGTACGACGTGGTTGTAATCGGCGGAGGACCGGCTGGATGTACTGCTGCCGCGCTGGTGGCCGAAACTGGCAGAACAACGTTGTTAGTCGAGCGGGAAAGTGTTCCGCGCTTCCATGTGGGCGAATCTCTTATGCCCGAGTGTTATTGGCCGTTGCAAAGGCTGGGGCTCGTCGAGCGAATGAAGTCGAGTAAGTTCACTCCAAAGAAGAGTGTACAGTTCGTTACCGCCTCTGGAAAAGAGTCCGAGCCATTCTACTTTACGGAACATGATCCGCGAGAATCCAGCACGACTTGGCAGGTTGAGAGAGCCGAGTTTGACAAGATGCTGTTCGATCGCGCTGCCGAATTAGGGGCGGATTGCTACGACCAGACACGCATTTTAGACATTCTTTTTCGCGAGGATGGGAGTGCCTGCGGGGTTAAGCTCCGCACTGCCGATGGTCAAACTCGCGAGATTGCGGCCAGGGTGGTGATGGATGGTTCAGGACAATCATCGCTAATCGCGAACAAACTCGGATTGCGTCAAGATATTCCGGATCTCAAAAAGGCGGCTATTTGGGGGTATTACAAGAACGCGATCCGCGATGAGGGCGATAATGCTGGTGCCACGATCATTATGCACACAGACCAGAAGGATAGCTGGTTTTGGTTCATTCCGCTCAGCGACGAAGTGACCAGTATCGGCTGTGTCGGCGACAACGATTACATGCTTAAGACTGGACTCGACACCGAAGCCAGATATCAATTGGAGCTCGATCGCTGCCCAGGCCTACAGACGCGGTTAGAGAAAGCCGAACGTGTCGGTAAGCTCCATGTGGCCAAAGAGTACTCCTATTGGACGCGTCAGCACACGGGCGCCGGTTGGGTGTTGATCGGTGATGCGTTTGGTTTTATCGATCCAATTTATTCATCGGGCGTCTACTTTGCGCTGGTAATGGGCGAGCGGGCTGCCGATGCGGTCAACGAAGGCTTTGCAAATAATGACTTGTCGGCCGCGCAGCTCGGCAAATGGTGCGAGGACTTCAAAGGCGGAGCCAAATGGATTCGCAAGTTGGTCGATGCCTTCTACACCAAGGAATTTAGCTTCGGCGGTTTCATGCGCGACAACCCGCAGTTTCGCGGAAACCTGACAGATTTGCTAATTGGACGTATCTTCTACGACGGGGCCGGCGATATTTTTGGCGAAATGGACCCTGCCATGATAAAGACTTCCGCCAATGCGCAGGCGGTGTCGAGCTAGTGCTCCGTCCAAGTAGATTTGTGAGTTGGCTGTAGCCACCGCCGCCAAGTGGTGGTTAGTCAGCCGCATAGTGTCCACCGTCAAGTGAAGGTGGCTAAGCCGGCAGCGCAAACCCAACTTGAACCCTAATTTTTTGTGGGGACAGAGCACTTGTCGCCTGCGCCAGAGTGCCCCCACCGACGCGACAACTCTCTGGTTGACCTTTCTCCAATGTCCGGTTGCTTGGCCGGGCATAGTACTTGCTCTGACATGTCTTCTAGTTGACAATAACGGTTGGTTACAGGCCGATGCTCGACGTTGTAGGAAGATCCTATGTCCCGTTCGCCCAGTGAAGTTCTAACGCAAGAGTTCCTTCAAACCAGGGCCAAGATTCTGGAAATCGCAGCATTTTACGATCGCCTGGGCGATGCTTACGGGCTGGATCGAACTCAACTGGAATTGCTGCGCAAGGGATGCGAGATTCTCAACGACGATCGGTCGGATAAAGCTGCCCGCGTGCAACTGCTTTTTAGTCGAGAGTACGATGAGAATTGGCGGCAGCAGTTCGGTATCTAGGTCTCAGGTTCGTGCTCGTTAATTTCCAGCTGCCGTTTTGATTTGTTCGTCCAGTGTTAATTGGGAAGCCCGCAAATGGTCTATGTCGATCCTCACATACACATGGTTTCTCGGACCACAGATGACTATGAAACGCTCGCCAAGATGGGCTGTGTGGCCCTCAGCGAACCTGCTTTTTGGGCTGGATTCGATCGCGGTAGCGTCGAAAGCTTTCGCGACTACTTTCGGCAGTTGACGGAATTCGAGCCGAAGCGGGCGGCGCAGTATGGTATTCAGCATTTCACTTGGCTATGCATCAATGCCAAAGAGGCAGAGAACGTTGCGCTTTCGCGCGAGGTCATCGCGATGATTCCCGAGTTTCTAGACAAGCCCAATGTGCTGGGTATCGGTGAGATTGGCCTAAACAAGAATACGAAAAACGAATCGACTATCTTCCTCGAGCACATGGAATTGGCCATCAAACACCAAGAACAGATCCTAATCCACACACCGCACCTGGAGGACAAGTACAAAGGCACGCGCATGATACTGGACATGCTCTGTCACGATTCGCGCATCGAACGCAGTCGTGTCCTGGTCGATCACGTCGAGGAGCATACTATCAAGCATGTGTTGGACGCGGGCTTTTGGGCCGGAATGACACTCTACCCTATTTCCAAGTGCACCCCGCAGCGGGCTGCCGACATGATCGAGAAGTATGGCCCCGAGCGATTGATGGCAAACTCCGCAGGAGATTGGGGGCCTAGCAAACCCACAGCGATTCCCGATTTGATTTTCGAACTACGTCGGCGCGGCCATACCGAGGCGGCAATTCGCCGAGTCGTCTATGAAAATCCCATTCAGTTTTTTTCTCAGAGCCGTCGCTTTAAATACACTCAACCAGAAGCTCGCCACGAACTGCTGCGCGGATAGTGCCGATCGCATTTGCAGACGGCAACTCCGCAATCAACGTTGCCTCGCCACTAGCGATCGAAGTACGCCGCCTCGTAGTCCGATTAGCAAGCGACGTCTTTTCTTGCCACTTCTCCATTAGCTGCCGAGTACTCTCGCATGAAAGATACAAGCCACCACGACGAACGAATCGCCAAGATGACATTTGCATCTGTTTATCCGCACTATGTTTCAAAAGTAGAGAGAAAAGGTCGGAGCAAAGAAGAATTGCATCAAGTAATCAAGTGGCTGACCGGATATAACGAGAAAACGCTGCAAAAGCGCATTGCCGACGAGGTCAGTTTTGAACAATTCTTTCAGCAGGCCAAGCTGAATCCCAATGCGGGACTCATTACCGGAGTGATCTGCGGCTATCGGGTAGAGGAAATTCAGAACCCATTAACGCAACAGGTCCGGTACCTAGACAAACTCGTGGATGAACTCGCCAAAGGAAGAAAAATGGAGAAGATCCTTCGGACTGTAGCCTAGGAATCCTGCCTGGGTCCCTCCCGCCCTGCCCTGCCCTTCCCGCCCTGGGTCCCTCCTGCCCTGGCTTTCTTTCAGCCTTCTCTGGCCGCAACCGGAGTTCGGTCTGCAAACCGCGATCTGTGCCCAATAGCGGCGATTGGGCTTCTTGGTCTTGACTTACGAGATTGAAAGCTCGTAAATTCGCAGGGACGAGTACTAGCTAATTGTGGATTCATTTCAGCAGGGATGCGAAAATGTCACGGCTTTCCAACTGGGCGAGACGAGTCGCGGTTAAGCGGCGCAATCGAAAATCAGCAGAACTGTCTGCGTTGCAAAATTCCACTCCATATGCTGTGGCAACGGCTTTGGGTAGCCCAGAGATCTACAGCCATGAACCCCCAGTGGACTGCCAACACTTAAATTTTCCGCTACGCGAGCAGGGGGCAACAGCCTTGCGATCGAGTCTCTGCACGCGCGAGCAGATGGAGTCGCCGGCTTTCCGCTATTGGGCCCAACGCATGGGAGAAACCTGGCGACTACATCGAAAGCTGTGGGAATACTGCTTTATTTTGCAGGCGCTCTATGAACGGGACATGCTCCGTTCGGGACGCCGTGGGTTGGGGTTCGCTGTGGGTGAAGAGCCCCTGCCATCGCTCATGGCCAGCCTGGGCTGCGAAGTCATGGCCACGGACCTCGATGTCTCCGACAGCCGTGCCGAAGTCTGGGCAAAGACGGCGCAGTTGGCTGCCAGTCTGGAAGGGCTCAACACACGCAAGTTGTGCAACGAAAGCGATTTTCAGAGACGCGTTTCGTTTATGCCCGTCGATATGAATCGCATTCCAGACGACTTGAAGGGCTTTGACTTTACTTGGTCATCGTGTTCCTTTGAACACTGCGGATCGATTGGGTTAGGAAAACGATTCCTGCGCGAACAAATGAAATGTCTGAAACCGGGTGGAATTGCCGTTCACACGACGGAATACAACCTAAGTTCTACGGAACGAACCATCGACACCGGCACGACCGTCATCTTCCGTCGCCAGGACGTAGAGGCGATGGTTCGCGATCTTCAAGCCGAAGGACACGAAGTTGAGAAACTGCAACTGGATGTTGGCGCTAGCGGCGAGGATGCCCATGTCGATATTCCTCCGTACAGTAGCAACGTTCATTTGAAGTTGGAACTGTTCAACGAATTCGTTTCCACTTCGGTGGCACTGATCATACGTAAATCTCCGCAGGTCGAACAAGAACAAAGGAAATGTGAAGCAGCCTAGTGTTCTGTCCAGATTAAAAATCAGGGTTCACGTTGGGTTTGCCCTCCCGGCGTAGCCACCGTCGCCAGACGGTTGACGCAATACGGTTAACCAACTACCGCTTGACAGCGGTGGCTACAGCCAACCCACAAACGCAATTTGGACAAAGCACTCGTTTTGAAAAGGCCAAGCTCCGTTGCGCAACAAGGCTGAACATCTTGGTGCTGCACACAGTAAAACTGACAAACCAACTTTAGGACAATTGAATTATAAATTTGAGCAGCCATGACACTACTTCGTCCCAATCGCATTCTGATAGATGGTTCGCACACACTACCAAGCGGTCTGAACTCAGGTGTGCAGAGAGTCGTTCGAAATACCTGCGAATACGTTCCGCAGCTCACCGCTGGCATGCGAAGTCAGGTTGTCATTACTGACCGGGACGGTTTTTGCCCGTTCGGGCAAGCCAAGCCAGCTGCTGAATTGAAACTGCAGAAGCTGAAGGAAAACGTCCTCGCTCAGATGCCCAAGTCCTATGTTAAGTCTGCCGAGTTTGTCTGCAGTTGTTACCCATCGCGGAAGCTTCGTAGTTGGCTGCTACCGCAACCGGGGCATAAAGGCATTTTCAAGTGGCCTCTTAAGACCTACGAGGCGATCCATAAGAAGACTGCCGTCAGGGGGCTCGCCGACGTCGGGGCGGGCGATCTCATACTACTTCCCGATGCGTATTGGGCGCACGATGTCGTTTGGGATTCCGTGAGTGCAGCCAGAAACAAAGGCGCCTTCGTAGCCACACTGGTGTACGATCTAATCCCTTTAACGCATCCCCACTTTGTTGCGCGCGGTGCGCCCCAGAGTTTTCTCGAGTACTTTAAACAGGCAGGCCGAAACTCGGACTTGATCGTCGCTATCTCGGATACCGTCCGAGATGAAGTCCAGCAGACGCTCGGCGAAGTACTCCCCGGCGAAAACTACTGCCAGGATATTCGCTCGTTCCAACTCGGAGCGGAGTTCTCGAAAACTGTCGGGTCGGTTCGGCCTGTAGTGCGCGAGATTTTTCCGGAAGATGCTATCGAAGCTCCCTACCTGATGGTGGCCACCTTCGATCCACGCAAAAATCATACCTACCTGCTCGATGCCTTCGAGCAAATATGGGCCCAGGATTCAACCAAGAAGTTGTGCTTGATCGGCCGCGTAGGTTGGTTGTGTAGCGACGTGCTCGATAGAATCAACGCTCATCCACGGCTGGGGAAACAGCTGTTTATGATAAACGACGCTTCCGATGCAGAGTTAAACTACTGCTACCAGAAGTGTCGAGCAATTATCTTCCCATCCATTGTGGAAGGATTCGGCTTGCCAATCGTCGAAGCCCTGTGGCACGGACGATATGTGTTCGCCAGCGACACTCCGATACACCGGGAAGTGGGTGGCAACGAGTGCTTCTACTGCGAACTGTCAGACCCGTCCTCCCTGTCGAGACAAATACTCGCATGGGATGCCAGCCAGCCGGCCGCGTCACCCTCTCGTCCGTCTTGTTTTAAGCCGCTTACTTGGCGACAAAGTATCGACAGCTTGGTTGACCATTGTTTGGACAGCTACGCCCAAAGCCGCATGCCGAGCAACTCGGTCCGTCGTTATCGCTCCATGGCTGCGTAAAGTTGTCGATTATTCTCTCAACAATCGCTCTACCAGCTTGAAATCGAACGCGGTCAATTGACGCGTTGGCTTTCGCGAGAGCGAGGCGTCGATCAGAGAAGATGGGACCGCGGTCTGAGCTTGATAGTCATGGAAGACTATCTGCGGAAAATGCTTTAGTTTTTCCTGCTTTGTCTCCATCGGTTCCGCTTCAGAATCCAGCAGGCAGATGGCAGGCACGCCGGATAGTATCGATTCCGCCAAGATCGATGAGGCTCCATTGCACAGGACGATGTCGGACTGGTCGATGAGACTGGTCGATGGGCAGCGAGCGCTCACTACGGTCGCGTTCGTTCTGTCGCGAATTGCCCGCTCCATCTCTTCGATGCCATGCCACACGGGCAGTTTTACTCGCACGTTTGGAGTAAGAATGGGCTTGAAGTAGTCGGCTGTACCGGCCGCTCCAAACTTTTTTTGGAAGTGTTCAACAAAGCTTAGGAACACGGCAACGCGTGGCGTGGTGGCTGAGCCTAAGCTGAGATCTGGATGCGAATCGCGACTGTCCGCACGATACTTGATCCACCCAGCGACGTGCACTCGAGTGTGTTTTCCTAGACGCGATTGGAGGTCGGGTACTTCGAAGGGAGCAAGGATGTGATCGTATAAATCCAGAAAGCGATACTCATCCAGCGTGCTATCCCCGAATGGGCTCAGCAAATCATGGGGCACATAGAACGTCCGGCTGGGTTTTAGGTGGGCCATGACCTCTAAAGGAGAAAGGTAGTTGGGGTATTTTTCGATCAAATGGGGGGCGATGGATGTCGCCAGCCGACTGGTCAGGTTCGTATGGGCTGATGTCACGTAGGCTACCCCAGCCTGGCTGAACTGTTCGAGAAACGGACGAACATCATGCTTTATCACACCGAAGTCAAGTTCGTGCACACCATAGCCCGCTGCCTGGAGTGCGCTGGCAAGTCCACCCAATACGTACTCAGAGTCCACTCCAGATGTGATCACCGTTGGTTTCATGGCTACATTCCTGATTAACTAGCGCTGCGAGAGCTCAATGTGACCGAACCGTATTTGAGTGCCAAGTATGCGCGCGCCAAAGCACGTTTTTCTCGGCAGAGATTGGTCCACAATCTGAAGGAGGCATTTCGATCCGACAATCAATCGCAACTCTTCACGTGTAATTTCCAGTACTAATTGGAAAGAGTTATCGCTGGTTGTCATGCCAGCGCCGTTCAGGATGCTGGACAGGGGAAAAGATTGGGTCTGTAGTTGTTCCCAATCGCCAACGTTTTTCCACAACGAAAACTGCGCAGTGTGCTGGGCGGGCAATTCAACCATGGCGAGGTACATATGAGAATCTCCTGGGCCATGGTAGCAGCCTACTAGCGAGCCCACGCACGCCATTGAATTGCGCTGCGGAGGCGGGAGTAGGCAAGAAACAGTCGCTTGGATACGCAGAGCATCTTGGAGTTCGTCGCGCGAGTCGCTATGGCGTACCGCCAGGACCTGTTCGTTCGCGTTTCCTGCAGCAAAGAATCCGTCGCGATCAACCTTGCCCATCCCATAGATCCAAGTCCATGGCAAGCATTCTGTTTCCTGTAGGGGTAATCGGCTCGCGACCCACCATTCGTCTGGAACTCCCTCCTGAACACCTGGAGCGGATGCCAGCATTTGAAAACGGCCATCGGGATAAATCGGGATCGACGAACGATCAAAGCGAGCTGGATGGGCCAGCGTATTGAAGGCCGCAACTTCATAGAAACCTGCCCGATGGAGTTCCTGGCGAGCGCGGTTCGCGTCAGCTTCCGAACGAATTCCAGGCAACCAAACTCTACCAGAGCAGGATTGGGCCAAGGTCTGCACAGCCCCCGGTTGTCCAATCATCTGTTCCACCAGCGAAGCAGAGACAAACACTATGTCGGACTGCTTTGAAGCGAGCGCATGCAGAGCCTCACAACAGTCTCTGCAATCCCGGCAAGCCACGATGACGCGGCTTGGAAATTCCTTCTGCGTTCTGGTCACCGACTGGACATCACATAAAACCAGGCTGGACTCAGGGACGGGAGGAGCGTCTGGGCACTTTCCATCGCGAGCTGTACGAAACCAGTTAAAAATTTCTTTCGCAGATCGAAGCCCTAGCAGTCGAGAAAATGGCAATGCAGTTCCTTAGGCAAGTCACCAGTTTTGGGGATCATGGGCAATGTGTCAGGCGTCGTGCTTATGCGTACACACGAATGCAAAGAAGTGCGTGTCGGACCATCGATTTATTTCGGAAGGATAAATATCAACGAGAGTAACAGTGAAGTATCGCGACAGCTGTTCGAATTGCGATTTGTAGGCAGGATACCGCGCGTGATAGTGCGCGTTCAATTCGACAGAATGCTTGTCGACGACTAGCTCTCCCTCAACACCACATTGGTTTTTAACAATGAAGGTGCCATGGCTTTCTAGCATCTGAGCGCAACGCTCATACAGGCGATTCTCGTCGTCCATCGATAGGAAATTAACCACACCAAACAAGAGGATCAGGTCGAATTTTTGCAGGGTACGGAATTCGGTGACATCCGCACAAACAGTGGCAAACTTCTCCGATTTAGGCGCGTGTTTCAGAAAGTCGGGGTACTTCTCTACGGCCAACACTGAAGCCACATGAGGCTCTACCAAGGCGCTCAAGGTACATGACCCAGCCCCCAGGTCCAGCACTTTTGAATCTGAATGCAGGTGCGTCTTTACGAGATTAAAGTCGAGTTGCAGTCTCCCGTCGTCGCGATAGTTGGTTGCCAAGCGCGGGTCAGGAATTTGCGTACGTCCCTTCCAGAACTCATCGATCTTGGCCTTATCCAGCGTAACGTGTGACATGTCTATATTCCGTATAGTTAAGGTATCTTGGCCAGTCGCGGTTAGCCGCCAATAAATCGCCAGCCGTATCCACTTCACAGCAGCGGACTGGATAAATTGCAGCAGGCAATAAACACTCAATCATTTCAAATACATTGTTCTTGGCAGGCGCAACTCGCGGCGGATCAAAGTTTACCAGCCCGGTCCATTCGTAGGGTGATAGCTTGGTATAAGACATTTCCACGCAAGCTTCAGAATCATCGACGATCGCAAATACCGGCTGCGATGAAAGTACTTTGGAAACCCCAATTAAATCCTTTTGGGCAGAGACAAAGCTGTAAAAATCGGCCGGATGAACCAGGAGATCACCATCCAGCGAAACGCATCGCCCGGCGACACCCAGCATACCGAGCGATAGGCTCGCAGCGGTTTTGGTGGTTTTCCATTCCTCGTTAAATATTACCTCAATGGATGGACGTAGCCGCCGCGCTAGCCGCGCTACCGTCTCCCCCATATATCCCACGACGATGCGCACCGATTCCACCGATTGGCAGAGTTCATTGAGCTGCCATTCAAGTATGGAGCAACCCGCGACTTCTACGAGCGATTTAGGGATGTTCATTTTGAGTCGCGAACCACAGCCAGCAGCATTTATCACGACCGTCGCTTGGCTCATTTCCAAATACCTCTTGGTGACAAGATTCCGCCCAGTCAGCATGGTCATTCTGAGCTGTTTTGGCCGACCATAGACAATATTAAAGCTTGTGTCAATTTTAATTGCCCCCAGCGTAGCCACCGTCGCCAGACGGTGGATTGTCGTAGCCATGTCGCCAGACGGTGGATTGTCTTTCTGCTCGATGGCAGCACCGCTTGGCAGCGGATGGCACGCAATGCCGTAGCCACTGTCGCCAGACGGTGGATTGTCTTTCTGCGCGATGGCTCCACCGCTTGGCAGCGGATGGCTACGAAATGCCGTAGCCACTGTCGCCAGACGGTAGATTGCCTTTCTGCGCGATGGCTCCACCGCTTGGCAGCGGATGGCACGCAATGCCGTAGCCATTGTCGCCAGACGGTAGATTGCCTTTCTGCGCGATGGCAGCACCGCTTGGCAGCGGATGGCTACGAAAATGTCGCAGCCGCAGACGCCATCCTGCATGGTGCTGTCCAAGCAGCGCGGATTTGCGGATTTCTGAACCCGGCAACTTCGCTTGTCTTCAACGGGGCAGGTTGCTATGAACACGTCTTGGGAATTGCCCAACGGAATAAAACAGTTTCAGGGCGGTTCTTTTGCGAGCTTTTCCAAGATCCTCGGATTGAATGGACTATGAAGAATTTCTTGCGTGCTCTACGAATGGCTAGCCAACACTGGCTATCGGTTACTTTGGCGGCTGTCTGCTCATTTGCAGTGGCTGCTCTGTGGGGCACAAACATTGGGGCTTTCTATCCCATCCTGGAAGTCACCATACGCGGAAAATCGATGCAGCAGTGGGTAGACGAAGAGCTGGCAAAGCATGCACAAGCGATGGCTAATCTCGATCAGGGACTGGCCGCTCAAAGGAAACTGCTGGCTGCCGAGTTGCAGCTGCAGAAACAATCAGCACTCAAGCAAAGCATCGAATCGATGCAATCCGAGTACTCGGTGCAACAGGCTCAGCACGAGAGCTATCTCAAACTCAAACCCTGGATTATGCGCTTTGTTCCGAGTAGCCCTTTCCACACGATTTCCTTAATTGTGGTGGCGCTGCTGATCTCGACCATGGTCAAGCACTTTTTCCTCATCAGCAATGAAGTCTTGGTGGGCAAGGTAGCGTTAGATATTTCTCGCAATCTTCGCAATCGTGTCTTTGAGCACGCGCTGTTTATGGACCGCGCATCGTTTGCCAGCCGAGGCAATGCTAGCTTCGTAACGTTGATTCTACACACGACAGACATGCTTTCCTTGGGGCTAATCAATGCCCTCGGGGCCGCTCTCCGCGAACCACTAAAGATCGTTGCCTGTTTAATTGGAGCGTCGTTGATTTGCTGGCGTTTACTAGTCCTGAGTGTGCTTGTCGCGCCTCTCGTCGGCGTTCTGTTGTATTTTGTTACGCGGAGCCTAAAGAGAGTTTCCAGACGCATGCTAGAACGCGCCACGGGCTTTCACGAAGTATTGCTCGAGGCCCTGTCCAATATTCAGACGGTACAAGCGTATCGCCGCGAGGACAGCGAACAGCAGCGATTCGAAGCAGCAACACTGCTCATGCGCAGGTTCAGTCTGAGATTCATTTTCCTGACGTCCTTGTCGAAGCCGATCATCGAATTCCTGGGTATTGGGATGTTGGGAACGACGATTATCGGCGGAGCCTATTTGGTGCTCAATCAGCAAACGACTCTGTTCGGAATACAGGTATGCGACGAGCCCTTAAGCGTGTCTGCATTGTTGGTCTTCTTTGGCATGTTAGTTGGCATTAGCGATCCACTGCGGAAATTGTCAGCCGTGTATTCGACTGTCTATGCAGGCACGATTGCGGCCGATTCGATTTTTCCTGTGCTCGATCATGCCAGTCGGATCATCGATCCTGTCGTGCCGCAGCATTTGCCTCGTCCGCATAAGCTGCTTCAGATCAAACAAGCCAGCTTTTCATACAACAATGCCAGTCCAAGAGTAATTGATGATGTTTCGCTGACAATTCCCTTTGGTTCGACAGTTGCCATCATCGGCAGCAACGGAAGCGGGAAGTCGACGCTGATCAATCTGCTCTGTCGATTTTACGATCCGCTATCGGGTAACATTCAGTTCGATGGCCTGGATTACAAAGACTTGAAAGTAGAGGACGTGCGCTCGCGGTTCGCGCTGGTCAACCAACAAACTGAACTATTCAACGAAACGGTAGCCTACAATATTCGCTATGGAAACCCGCAAGCCACAGACGAAGATGTCGAACGCGTTGCGCGGTCGGCCCACGCGCACGAGTTCATTAGTACCGTACTCGATCAAGGATACCAAACGCGAGTGGGACAGAACGGTAATCGACTTAGCGGCGGACAGCGACAGCGAATTGCTTTGGCGCGCGCGCTGCTATGCGATCCCGAGGTGCTGATTCTGGATGAAGCCACCAGCCAAATCGATATGCAGAGCGAACAGCTCATTCGAGAATCGCTGGCCGAACATCGCGGTGAAAGAACCATGATCATTATCACTCACCGCGAAAAACTACTGGAATTGGCCGACTGTGTATACGAAGTCGTGAATGGCCGCCTGGTCCCCAGACCCCAGCTGATAGCCCACGCAGCTTAGCCGCCTAAACGCTTGGGCTTACCAATCCCGCCATGCAGTTTTCCGTCGTCTGCCTCTTCTAAGGTGCGACCAAGAACGATGTCAAAGTCTGCCGTCAACTCGCCCATTCTAGATCCTGCCAATGGTTTGAAATCTGCCAGAATGGTCTCGCGTGCCTTGGGATCCTTGATCTCCCGAAAGAGCCCGTCTCGTTCGTTCAGTGGTTCGCCCTTGATGAGCAATTGAGTTGTGAACACACGGCGGCCATTTTGGCTGACCCCAAAATGAATATGCGGCGTACGTCCCGGGTAGGCTACCGGCTTGATCGTACGAAAATAGTATTGCCCCTTGGAATCGGTTAGAAATCGACCATATCCCTGAAAGTTGGTGTCGCGTTTGTCGGCGTTGCTGGTACCTGAGTGCAAATAAGCGCCCTGATGGTCGACTTGCCAAATCTCGATAAACGCGTTGCGAATCGGCTCACCACTACGGCCCAATAATCGTCCGGATAGATGCGTGATTTCACCAACGGCTGGTGTGATCGCATCGTTAAGTATTAGCAAGTCGTTGTCGGTATCGAGGGGCATCTTGTCTGGATAAAATGGACCTTCCGCTACCGCGGAAGTAGCCAGCAATTCTTCAGCGAATAATCCTCGCGTGGTGAAAAATGCTGCTGCTCCAGCCGTGCCTTGCAGCAACCGCCGGCGTGAAATTGGATTGAATGGTCGCATCCTCAACTCCTTGTAGTAGTTACCTGCCTGGACTGTTCCGACCTATGATAACCCCAAATCGCTTCATCGGTTTCGGAATCGTACCTGCAACAGCCCAATACGACCCACAGGTTTCCTCTCCGCACTCCAGTTGAGTAGAATTGCGAGTTAAACTCTCATTCGTGCACATCCCACACCGGGAAAACGCCAATTGTCATTTTCACACAACGAGCCGCATCCATGCACGGTCGAATACTGACAGCGATGCTGTGTGCCTGCAATTTGGTATTGGTTTGCCTCGCGCAGCAGCCCAGTGAACGACCTCGTTTGCCGGCACAGTTTCAGCAGCTGACGCAAGCGAAGCAGATACAACAGGCCCTGCAACCGCCTCCCGTCAACGTGGCCAACGTGTTTGAACGGCCTGCCGTTGGCGAACCGCAGCTTTTGTTATCCATTCGCATTAGAACGGGTGTTCCACAATTTGTGTTGAGCGCTACGCGATCTCAGCGGGGAAGCATTGACGGCGAATCGGGTTACCAGCTTCCAACAGAAGTCGTTGATTTCTTCGACCGAACAGTGCTCGATAAAATTTCTAGTATCGATGATTGGTGTGAGCTGACCGACCAGCAGAAAACCAAGCTGTCTTGGGCAGGTAAAGGTGAATTGAACCGTTTGGCTCGCGAAGCCAACGAATGGCGCGAGCGCTATAGCGGAGCAACAGCGCACGACGCAGGAATTGTCCGCGCAGCGGTTGTTGAAGTGGCAGACCTGAATTCCCAGCTTTCCGATTTCTCGGTCAGAGGCAACTCGTTGTTCTGTTTGGTGTTGAGTAATTTATTGAGTCAGGAGCAGAAGTCTCGTTTGCAACGCTCCCAGTTGTTGGCACACTTGCAGTCGTGGCGTTTGCCATTGACCGCAGCTGAGCAGCAGCGACTCTTGGAGTTGATGCTTGTGCAGGAGAAAACGCGGGTAGATCCACCGGTGCTGTGGGAACCTCAGTACAGCGCCGAGTTGATACAACGGCTGGACCGCGACAAGCTGCAAGAATTTCTGACCGAAACGCAATTAGCCGCACTCCAGCGGCTGCGATAGTGCAACAGTTCGTTGCCATAGAACAGCAAGATTTTCTTGCAGTGAACGGTTACTACATACGCGGTCGCATGCTTGGCGAACTCGGCTCAGTTGCTTCCACGGAAAGCAATTTACAATTCGTGCGATTCGTAGACTGACCATGAATCTCACCAATCTCACGAAAAGGCTCGCTCGGCTGTGCGTGCCTAGAACCAGCCGCGTCGGCGAAAGAAGTAAAGCATGCCAAAGATGGAACACAACATCAATGATAACGCGAACGGATAGCCCAAGTACCAATTCAGCTCAGGCATGTTCCAGGGTGACTGCGTATTGAAATTCATGCCGTATAGTCCGACTATAAAGCTTAGCGGCATGAACAGCGTGGATAGCACGGTGAGCACTTTCATGATTTCATTCATGCGATTGCCTACTAGCGACATCTGAAATTCACGAAGATCGGCCGTGAGTTCGCGATAGGACTCGACCATGTCTAATAATTGTATGACGTGGTCGTAACAATCGCGCAAGAACACGCGAGTCTCTTCGCGAACGAACTGACAGTCATCGCGGACCAACTCGTTAATCATATCGCGATGGGGGCGAATGGCACGTCGCAGCGACAGCAATTGATGTCGAATCTCGTGGAGTTGCTGAAAGTTTTGGGTCAAATTGTTGGCGGCCAGTTGCTCGTCGTACTCGTCGAGTTGGTCGCCGATGGCTTCCAGAGTCGGAAAGAAGCTGTCGACCATTGCATCCAGCAGTAGGTAGGCGAGATAGTCGACCGCCTGCGTCCGTAGCGGACCACGGCCGATTCGCAACCTTTCACGAATCGACCCCCAACTGTCCCCTACTCTCTCTTGAAATGTGACCAGAATACCCGAGCGTAAAAACATACTGCATTGTTCAGTGATATGCTTTTCACCAGGGTTGGACATCCGCGCTACAATAAACAAGTGATCGCCATAGTCATCGGCTTTCGCCCGTTGATGAACATGCACCGAGTCCTCAACAGCCAATGGGTGTAAATTGAGAAGCTGGCCTATTTCGGAAATCATGTTCGCCGATCCGAGTCCCGCCACGTCGACCCACACGTTTGGCCACTTCTGTTGTAGACCAATGATCTGACTGGGGCGCACGATATCGACTTCTTCGATTGCGTCGGTGCTATAACAAATCGCGTGAATTTTTGTGGGTTGCGCATTGGGGTCTGTCTGCACAGTACCGGGTGGCAAGCCAACTTTGGCACTGCGTCGCGGCTTTTGTGCCCGTCCGTTCCGCCTTCCATGGGCCATCAGAAGGCTCCTTGTTCATAACATACTTAGCTTCCGACCGAGCAGAAATAAGGTCGTAGGCTTTGTCTTACCGCGCGCTGCTCAGGCTGATAATTCTACTCGGTAGGCTCGCTCAAACGACAGCCCAGCCAGCCACTTAAAATGCCCTTAAATGACAAGCTTCGCACCATTGCTTGCTTTAGAGACCGAGCGAACCTGTGAGCTGCTCTTCGATGATGCGGTACAGTTCGAGCCGTTCGGCGTCAAACTCGATCGCCCGAGATACGGCCAACCGTTCTGCCACCTGATCCGAACTAACTCCCATTTGCCGAAGCAAGTTTCGGGCTTCATGCCAATCGGGGAGCCAACATAACCGCCGCTTAAGTTCGTCTAGGTTTCCTGCGCGACGAAGAAAGTGCTTAAGGTCTAGAATAAAGAAAACGCGGTCCTGGAATGGCGAACTGCACTCAACCAAATTGCTCTGGTCCAAGACGTACTGACCACAGGTGGGGTTCCAGTCCAAGCCGTAAGCTTTGAAGAGCTGCGCTAATTCAATCTCATCTTTCGTAAAAAGCACTGTCGGAGTCTCAAATCCAGCCAAGGACATAGTAACCTCAATCCAACTACTTTCGCAGCGTCGACATGCCTCCGTCGACCCCAATAACTTGACCCGTAATCCATGTCGAACGATCCGATAACAGGAACTCGGCTGCAGCAGCCACATCGCTGATTTGGCCTATGCGTGCGAGAGGATAACGGGCATCCATCGCCTTGCGTTTCTCGTCGGTGGAGAGAAATTTTTCAGCTAGCGGCGTGTCAGTGAGCGCAGGAGCAATGCAGTTCACGCGGATGTGGGGCGCAAGTTCCGCTGCCCATGTTCTCACGAGAGCTTCGAGAGCTCCCTTGGATGCTGCCACCGCAGAATGCATGGGCATCCCTTGCCCCACTGCCACTGTACTGAAGAACACGGCGCTCGAAATGCCAGCGGCTCTCATGGCGGGTAGCGCAGCCTGCAAGCACTTCAGACCTCCCACGACATTCAATTCGAAGTCATCGCGGAGCGATTGTGGTTGGGTCGTGCGAAGTGGGCCCAGGTTAATCGAGCCGGGACAATAAACAAATCCATCTATCGTTTCCGGCAGCATTTCCGCAGTTACGGAATCTTGAGTCACATCGATCGCCATGTGCCTCACACCAGTTACGGAATCCAGACTTCCTGAACTTCGGGAAAGAACAGTTACTTGGGCACCTTGCAGCGCACAAAGCTCAACAATCCCTAAGCCAATGCCGCGACTACCTCCAATTACAACAAAGTTCTTTGCAGGCACTACTCTGATCACCCTTGGAAACCCAACACCCCGTGAAAACCCAACAACCTTAAATACCCAGGGGTGGCCCGAAAAAACGAGGGTCACCTTTGGGAGACGGATGCTTGCGTCTCACTATAGGCCATCTGGCAAGGCCCATCAGCGCTGGGCACTGCGGCACAAGGGGATTTCAATGTGGCTGGTACAAATTCGTTTAGTTCAGCCAGCGCGCTGCGCCGATTAGGTCGAGCATTGTCCGCCGTTCTGATTCCAAGGCATGCGCGATAACATGTTCAACATGGGGCAAATATTGGTCACGCCGGCAAATACCAGTCCGCAGCCGACAAAAGCGGCTAACCCAATAAAGGCAGGGTGATAGAAGTACCCGGCAGCAGCCCCCAAGACAACCAGCGAACCGGCCACGATTCTCATTTGTCGATCGACGGGAATGACTTTTCTGCCGCTGTTGACGGGCAGTCCCTGAGCGTGCCAAGCTAACGTGCCGCCCTCTACGCTGACGATGTTCTCAAATCCATGCTCGACGAATATCTTGCATGCCATTTCAGCGCGACTCCCACTCCGGCAAATCACGTACAGCGGTTTGGTGGCAGAGCCATTTCGCTGCTGAATGACCTCTTTCGGCTTCAGCGATTCCAAGGGTTGATTGCGAGCAATCGTAGCGTGGAGTTCCTGAAATTCTGCCGGGGTGCGGACATCGATCAAATCGACATGTTCGCCGGAACTGCACATTTCATGAAGCTTGGAGGCGTGTATCGTTCGAAGGGACATAATGAATCCTGCTAAAGTTTTCTGCCGAATGTGCCAACATGTTCAAGCTGCCAACCAAGACGAACCAGACCCATTGTAATAAAAGGAGGGGCCTTGGCACCCAGTTGCCGGAAAGCGTAATCGTATGCGAAAATAAAGTTCGGCGGCGCTCCGTCGGAATTAGGCTCGGACGCCGCAGAGATTGGATTTTACACGTTTTCCAAGCATTTGCTGCGGCAAATTAGCACAGCTAAAACTGTTTCGCTAGTTCAGTTATTCTGCATGGAAATATATCGATCCTAGAGATGGGAAATAATCTAATGACACGAATAGGCGCATTGGCTACGCTCGGTTTGGCGATTGGTTTTTGTTCGGGTTGCCGCAAAGAACCGGTCGTATCATTTGAGCCCAACTTAGTTTATGCCAAAACCATTGAAATCGACACTGGTTACTCCATGCAGCAGGCTATGACGGAAACGCAAGTCGCGTTGTCGAAGTTCTTTGGTACCCCCGACGCACCGCAGCTTCCCGACGTTGTCACTCAAGATGATGAATACAAATCGATTGTGAACTTGGATCGATTGCAGAAAGCGGCAGGTCCGGTTATCGAATCCGGCGGTGGCCTCTATCGACAACACTGTTCCATTTGTCATGGAGTTGTTGGCAATGGGCGTGGTCCGACGGCTGCACTACTGAACGTTTACCCCCGCGATTATCGAGCGGGTAAGTTTAAATTCAAAGATACGACGCGTAGTGCCAAGCCGCTGCGGTCGGATCTTGCCTACGTCATCAAGCATGGCATTTCCGGCTCAGGGATGAATCCCATACCGAGCCTAACGGATGAGGATGTCGACTGCTTGGTCGACTATGTAATTTATCTTTCCTGGCGAGGCGAGCTTGAGCGGGCTCTGTTGACCGAGGGTGGAGAAATCGCTTTTGAAGAAGGCGAATCTTTGTTCAACGAAGCGTCTGCCGACTTCGAGGATCAACTTGAATTCGTTCAGGACACGATTCTGGAGATAGGCGATAGCTGGATCGAAGCCTAAGATCGTATCAAGGATATAACGGAACCCGGCGATATTCCCGTTCCAGCCACGATTGAAGCACTGCGTGCGGAGCTTGCAGAGGAGGGTGATTCGCCAATTAAGCTGTCGGTTGCAAAGGGAAAGGAGTTGTTCGAATCCGAGGTGGCTGCATGCGCCAAATGCCACGGCAAAGAGGGACGCGGAGATGGACCGCAACAGGATTATGACGATTGGACCAAGGAATGGACGCTGCGCATCGGCATTGATCCCAGCGACTACGACGCTCAAGTTCCACTGATCGCTCGCGGTGCGTTGCCGCCGCGTAAAATTTCACCACGAGACTTTCGGCAAGGCGAGTTTCGCGGAGGAAGTGCACCCGAACAGATCTATCGCCGCATAGCAGTTGGCATCGATGGCACACCGATGCCCGCCGCAACTATTCCGCCCGAGGAGATTTGGCATTTAGTCAATTTTGTGCGTTCCCTGGCCGAACCTCCCAAAGAGGAATAGCTCACGGCAAGCGGATCAGCCCCAGCCACCGCTGGCTGCCGCCAAGCCAGGAGGGCTGACACCACTTCTGCCGGGGTCGCAGGCCTCGTGAAAAAAAGCACTAGACTAGTACTAGTTTTGAAGTCGCGCATTGCATCCACCGTCTGCACCCGGCCTTTCGTGCTGAACAATTAGTAACTAGTGCTCCAAACCCATCGATGGAATCGCAGTTCTCATGTTGGGCGGCTTTCGTGTTGGTTCACACACGGTGCAACCTGCGCAGGGAGAAACAGTGTATTCTCTGAGGTTGGCTAGATTGGTAACGGCAGCGAGTTCCGAGAACAATGGCTTTAGAGCCCGATAACCGATGCGATTAACCCTGAGTGTCTACGTAACATCCCAGCGTGAGGAAGGACGCAGCGTCTACCACTGCCGAACGTTGCGCGGTCAGCAGGTGGACAGCCGCGATCCGTTGTTGAGTGTGGCGCTGACCAAACTCGGAAATGAACTACGCAAGACGATCAACACCTGGATCGAGCGGGGTGAGACCACGCGGTTGAGTAGCTGGCTCTACGATCCAGAAACGCGGGCTGTAACTGTAAAACTGATGCTAGCTCTGCGGGATCGTACACTACGATGGAAGCTGTTAATCGTATGTGTGCCCGCCTTTTCACGGACCATTGCTTTTTCGCCTTCGATTCCCGATGTGGCATTTGAAGTCGAGTCGTTGGTGGATTTGGAGTTGCGGGCCAGCGAAGTTTATACGGCTTGGGCTCAGTCTCAAGTTTCGGCCGGCGCAGAGCATCTGTTGGAGGATCTTGGCAACGCAGGCGAGATGTGGATTGAGCCGTTGGAAATCGAGGTCGAGACCGCGGTCCGAGCGAAGAAGAAATCCAAGAACATTTTTGCGGCCCTTTTTGGCGGTGACAAAATCAGCGGTAGCGAGGAGCTGCACAAAGTCGGGCAATGTTTGGATGAGCTAGCTGCGGACTATCACCCCGCGCTGGGGCGAGCTGAAACTGTAAACGAAGTTGATCGCCTTCTGCAAAGAGAGGATCGGCAGGGTGTGTTAATCATTGGTCCACCCGCCGTCGGCAAGTCGGCGATCATCAAAGAGTGTGTGCAGCGACGCGTGGCTCGGTACCAGCAACGACGCGATCAAAAACCTCAAGTTTGGTGGTTATCGCCGCAGCGTTTAATTAGCGGTATGTCATACCTCGGCCAGTGGGAGCAGCGCTGGCTGGCGATACTCCGCGAAGCCTCGAGACGCGATCACATACTTTACTTTGACGATCTGGTCGGGCTTTTTACGGCGGGACGCACACGCGACAGTAGCCTGAGTGCGGCTGATGTACTGCGAAGCTTCCTGGCAGAACACCCGCTGCGAATCTTGGCTGAAACCACGGCAGAGCAACTGGCCGTGTTGCGTCGCCGCGATCGCGCGCTGGCGGATCGATTTCATTTGGTCTATGTACCAGCGTTGAATGTAGAAGATGCTTTGCCAATCGCTTTGGAGGCCTCCTATGATATCGAGCTTCGCAGCGAACGATTTTTCCATCCAGAAACCGTTCCCCTGGTAATGCGTCATCAGGATACGTTTGCACCCGATCAAGCTTTTCCCGGAAAAGCGATCGAAATGTGCAAAACGCTAACAAAGCATACCTCCCAAGTAGTCGATCGAAAGAGCGTCCTACAACTGGCCGGCGCTCAAATTGGTGCGACCCTCATGCTATTGCTCAATGGACTTGGCAACCAGCGAAATATTCAGGAGATGCTCAGCAAACAGTTGATCGGCCAAGCTGCGGCCGTGGAGGCTCTGAGCCGCATCGTAATTCGTTACTCACAACAGCTGCAGCCACCAGACCGACCTTTGGGTGTGCTGTTGCTGCTGGGACCGACGGGCGTAGGGAAGACGGAAGCCGCTAAGGCATTGACCCGCCTGCTGTACGTCGACGATTCCCATTTGGTACGGCTCGATATGAACGAATTGACCACACCCTATGCAGCGGAACAGTTGGTAGGCACCTTCGACCAGCCCGACGGTCGGCTTACCTCCGCCATTCGGCGGCAACCCAATTGCGTTATCCTGCTGGATGAAATTGAAAAGGCGCATCCTGACGTTTTCGACTACTTACTGCAAGTTCTTGGCGAGGGACGGCTAACAGATGCGCGGGGGCGAGTCGCCGATTTTCGTTCTGCAATTATCGTTATGACCAGCAATCTTGGAGCAGCCGAGCAGAATTCCAATTTAGGATTCGAATTTTCAGCAGAACGCAGGCAACAGATCTATGTTCGAGCTGCTCAGCAATTTTTTCGTCCTGAATTTTTTAATCGCATTGACGAAATTGTTGCGTTCCGAAATCTCGATCCGCAAGATATGGAAAAGATCGTGGCGATTCAGATGGACCAGGTTCTTGCCCGAGACGGTATAAAGCGCAGAGATATTTTTGTCCGTGTGGATCAATCGGCGATAAAGCACGTGATTCGTCGCGGATACGATTCAAAGCTTGGCGCGAGGGCAGTGCGCCGCATGTTGGAGAGTGAAATAACTGCCCCGCTCGGCGATTGTTTGTCTGCGATGCACGTGGACCATCCCGCATTCGTCCACGTCTCTCACCAGGGAGAGCAGACCGCACTTTCGTGTCGAGTTGCAGAATTGTCTGTGGCAGTCACAAAGCCTCAAAAACGCATTAGCCATGTGCCATTACTCCTCGAAAAAAGCCAAGAGATTTATCAACAGCTGGATCTTCGCTTGAGCAAGTTAGAGGATCCATTGCGTGAGATCGACCAGCGTACAACCGGAAAAACACATGGAGCCTCCTACTATGCCCTGCGAGAGCAACTCTATCGTTGTGCCGAAAACATGAAGGCTGTGCGGCTCGGTGCTGGCCGAACGAGCGAACCTCGACTGGATATGAGCCCACTGGGCCCGCCAACGAACCGGCGAGATTTAATCCATGGAGGCGGACGTCGCATTATTCGCGAATGGCACGCGCACGACGATCTTCGCGCCGTCGTGAATGAGCGCAGCCTAGAATCTGGTGCAAGCCACGAATTGGAGACGGGCAGACAATTGGTTGACAATTTGACAATCGCCACGCTGATGATCGACGCGGCACTGACTCCTCGGAATTGGCTGGTCGGATTCCAGTCGCTCACAGCAAGCGTTGCACTGCCGTCCAGCTCAACTTCATCCTCCAAGCCAAAGAGTCTGCGCGACGCAAGTGTCTTTGTGGGGAGTAATTTGTCGCCCGAAAGTGTGATGATGCGATTGGCCAACTGCCTGCAGTATGGATGGCAATACGAAGTGGAAGCGGCTGCCGGAGCTGATGGGTTCTGGCTAGTCTCGGGGGTATCCTTGTTAGGGATTTTGCGTCCGTTGTTGGGAACGTATCGCTTTGAAATGCAGCGTGGGGCCAGTCATCTCCATGTGCTTCGAGCGCTCCCAATTGCGTCGGATGCCTCACCAGAAAAAGTTGCCGAGCAGGTGTTCAGCCCGCTATTGGATGCTGAAGGTGTGCCGTTCACGCCCGTAGAACAATCGGTGCCAACAACCATGGTGCGCGGGTCGCTTGGCGATACGATGGTCGACTACGTGACTGGCAGCTCCACTTCGATGTGGCCCTACGTCTGGCTCCAGAATGAGAAAACGTTTACCAGGACGATGCAGTGGTGGGTCGACTGCTTACCAGTTCTCAACGAACTGCAGGAGGCCTAAGTAACGCATGTTCGCCAAAATGCCTGTACTCATCGATCAGCCGGAAACCGGACTCGCAGTTGCACAATTGCTTGACGGGCTATCGCATCAAGCCTTAGGAGTATCGATTGAGCAAGCCATGCGGCTGCTCAAAAAGAGCCTTGCCCGAGAAATTAAGAAGCATCGCGTATCGTCCTTAACAACTTGGAAGCATGCGCTGCTTTCGCAGAGAAAATTTGAAGTCCAGCCAGCCATACTTTACAAAGAACGACGGTATCCGGCAGGACCTAAAGTACTACTGCCCGTGCGTTATGTGGAGTTGATCGATCAGCGCGACCAGCTTTACTGCATGCTTCCGGATTTTGGCGAAGTGCTATACATCCCTGAGCCCGAATTGTTAAAAACAATGTTATCAGAGACGGTGCGTTCCATTACGGCGACGCTATCCCCCCGCGACCTGCATCGACTTTGGCCACCCAATTGCAGCGAGCTGCGTTGGATAAGATTAGATTTGGCCGAGCCAGGGAGTCTGCGTTCGGTTCACAAGCCAAAGGCTTTGTCGACTGTAGCAGAATCGCTCAACGACGGGCGCAATCTAGCAATCGCGCCCGGATCGCGCGACGAAACATTGGCACTGCTTCGGTCTACGATCGCTAAGGGTAGTTGTTTGGTCGTGGGCGAAGCCGGCGTTGGGAAAACTACTTTGATTAGCACTATTGCCCGGGAATTATTCTTGGCGCAACGGGCCGAACGTAAAAAGAAACGCGAAAAAGGTGCGCCCGCGCAGCCCATGCAGCCCTTGTTTTGGTCTAGCAGCGCTGGGCGGTTGATCGCTGGCATGCGCTATCTGGGGCAGTGGCAACAACGACTAGAAGAAGTCGTCGCCGAGCTGGCAAACTTCGATGGCGTGCTGGTGATTGAAAACCTACTCGATCTCGTCTCAGTGGGCGGACGCGAGCCGCGCGATTCTTTGGCCGCATTCCTAATACCCTATCTTCGCAGCGGTAGCCTGCGCATGGTAGCGGAGGCGAATCCTACGGAATTGGAAGCCTGCCGACGTCTGCTTCCGGCGTTGGTGGACGCCCTGCCAATTGTGCAAGTCGAGCCCATGCAGATCGAACATGAGAAAGAGCTATTGCGAATCACCTTACAGAATCAGTTGCAATCGGCAGACGTTAGCTACGACTCAGCGATTCCCGCCTGCATTTCGAGGTTGTGTCGTCAATTTCAGCGACATAGTGCGGCTCCCGGCCCGGCCATGCGATTTGTGCAAGAGTTAACTGGACGCAAGCGGAGCCAAGAGCTTCCGAAGCACTGGTCAGTGACATGGATTATGGAGCGTTTTAGTCAGCGAACGGGCTTGCCGCTGACGCTGTTGGATGATGCTAGGACACTGACGAAAACAGATGTTATCGAACAATTGTCTCGAGATGTTATTGGCCAGGACGAGGCATGTCGGCAAGTAGCGGGAATTGTAACGCGTATCAAGTCGGCTGTTCAGGATCCGCGACGTCCCTTTGGTAGCCTGCTTTTATGTGGGCCCACGGGCGTCGGTAAGACGCAACTGGCAAAGTCGCTCGCCCAGTACTTGTTTGGCGCGGCCACAGATCGCAATCCAATTATTCGGCTCGACATGAGCGAGTATGCGGGTGCTACTGCGGGCTTTCGGTTTTTGAATGACTCCATCGGAAACTCAGCGGCCTGGATACAGCAGATCCGTTCCAGACCCTTGAGCGTGCTCCTGTTGGATGAAGTGGAGAAGGCATCGGTCGAAGTATTTGATATCTTGCTGAGCGTCTTGGATGAGGGTCGCCTAACGGACAGGCTAGGACGCGTGACGTCGTTCCGCAATTCCGTCATCCTGATGACAAGCAATTTGGGAGCACGCAGCAGTACATCCCTCGGTTTCAGCGACGACACGCGTGTAGACTATGTGAGCGAAGTGCGGAAAGCATTCCGGCCTGAGTTCTTCAATCGTCTCGATAATGTGATCGCCTTTTCACCGCTGAACCAGTCGGATATTCGGCAAATCACCCTGAAGGAACTGAATGACCTCCGCCGCCGCGAGGGTTTAGAGCGTTATGGACGGAAAATAGAATGGACCGATAACCTAGTGCACCATTTGGCGAAGACCGGTTTTCAGAGCCATCTTGGGGCGAGACCATTGCAGCGCACCATCGAAACGGAGATAGTCGCTCCGCTTTCAAAGTGGATGGTTGAGCACAGCCAGCTGCAAATGTCCACAATAAGACTCGATTGGAATAAAGAAAAAATGAGTCTTGACGTAGTCTCAGAGTAAACTAGACGCCATGCACTGCGTGCGGCGCGCGCACGACAGGTACTATCGAATAGCACCTAGTTGTTTGTGAACCTTGCGGAATGATCCGTTCGAGAGAGCAACGATCTTGGATATCGATTTAACCGATCTCGAACAATCATTCCGACAAAGCTGGAGGAGCTTTTCTCCACAGCGTTACACGGAGTATTTGCAACAGGCCGCTGAAACCAAGCGTCTGGAGTTGCTAGCGCGTCTTCTCAGTGTAGAACTTGAATTTGCATTCCAGCCACCCTCAGCAAATTCATCGACAAGTCTATCGCCAGCTGGAGACGATGACCAACGGGTTAAGCCTTGTGTCACGCTGTTTCTATTGCGATTTCCGGAATTGGCGTCGCGGTCTGATTTGGTTATCCGGCTGATCGTGTTGGAGTATGCTCTGCGCTTGCGATTCGACAAACAGCCGCCAAATCCTGTGTCCTATCTGCCGCTTTGCCAACAGGAGACAGAACAATTGGTGCGGTTGTTAGAGCTTACCGAAAGCAAACTGCCGCTTCGCAACCCGGAGCCGAGCAATTCGCAAGAGATCAAACATTCGGACTCAACGGTCAAGGAGTCCACAGCATCGCTGTCCGCTTCGCTTGAGCCGCTGCAACTGAATTTGGGGTGTTTTCTTTTGCTCCGCATGCTTGGAAGAGGCGGCATGGGCTACGTGCACGCTGCAATCGATCTGCGCAGCACGGCTCAAGTCGCGGTCAAAGTCATGCGGCGCATCGACGCGTGGAGTATTTACCGATTCATCGAGGAGTTTCGTTGGCTCTCACAATTGAGCCATCCCAACCTCGTCAAGCTTTACGATGCATTTTGCGATGGCGATATCCGCTATTTTTCTATGGAGCTGGTGGAAGGAACTACCATTCGCGAATGGTTTAAACGACGCGCCGATCCAGACAAGCGTTGGGATGAGCTACGAAAAGTGCTTGGGCAGCTCGCATCGGCGGTAGAGTACTTGCACCAACACGGTGTTTTGCACTGCGATATCAAGTGCTCCAATATGATGATCGCATCGAAACGTCGCGCTGTTTTGCTTGATTTGGGATTAGCCATTCGAACTGGAAATCAAAACCGCATGGTTGGCACTTTGCAGTATATGGCACCTGAGATAATTCGAGGTGGATCACCAACCTACGCCACGGATTGGTACAGCTTTGGAGTGATGATCTACGAGGTGGTGACTGACAACTTCCCACCAATTCAAATCAACCTCGTAGCCGAAGGTGAGGCGAAGAGTTATGAGATCAATTTCGAACAGCTCCGCCTTAACCTGCAGAATTGCCCCGTGGACATTTCGTCGCTTTGCATCGATCTGATGCAGTTGAGTCCCAGCGAACGACCGAGCGGTGCTGAAATAGTGACTCGATTGAACGGCCGTACAACACCGGGGCTAATAGCCACTTGTGTTGACGGAAGCGAAGGTCGCCAGGACGAACTCAAGGCCATTGAATCGGCTGTGCGGTCAACGAAAACGGGCGGGGCCAAGCTAATTTTCCTACAGGGAGAATCGGGGATTGGAAAAACTACGCTCATGCAACATTCGTTGAAGAGCATCGTCAGCGACAATTGCCTGCTCCTATCTGTTAAATGTTATCGGCAAGACCATACTCCCGTACGCTTGCTCAATGCACTTGTCCAGGAGATGACGAGCGCTCTGCAAAATTTGCCACATGCCAAATGGATGCCGCAATTGGAGAAGCGGCTCGACGAGATCAGGCAATTATTTCCACAGGTACTACAGCTAATTCCCGGGTACTCCGTTTCAACAAAGCCATCGGAGAGAAAGGCCGCTGACGATTCACTGCGAGATATCAGCATATCGTCATTTGTCGACTGGTTGCAGGAACTAAGCAAGCAGCATCGATTGATGATTACGGTCGACGATGCGCAATGGGCCGACATGGAAAGCTTGCGGACCTTGAAGCGACTGCTTAGTCACGCGGGGGTATTCAACGGCACGTTGCTGCTCGTCGACGAAAGCGATGAGCGTCGCTTGCCAGAGATATTTCGACAAGACGGAAAGTCGACCGTGGCCGATCAATCGCTCTTTGAGGTAACGCAGGTGCCGCTGCGACCGCTGAACCAGGAAACCTGCGAGCGCGTGCTTGCTCGTTTGGCGAACTCTGCGCAGGTTCCGCTCGCAGCTTCCGTGGCAAGCGATATCGCCTCGCGCTCGAGCGGCAATCCTTTCCTGCTGCAGGAGATCTTTCGCACCTATCTGCATAGCGTTTACCGCCGCGATGTTTCCGATGCAGAATGGTTGATTGACGATTCGCAGAGTAGTGTTCGGCGCAGATTTAGCACGCTTCCGCAGCAGACCGAGAGCGTATTGCAGTTTCTTGCAGTCTCAGATCAGTCGATGACTTTTCACCAGTTGCAAATGGTGTCGCGAATACTTCCGCATGAACTTCAACGCGAGCTTAGTCTCCTGGCTTCGCAGGGATGGATTCGATCGCGTGGCAGTGAGTTCGAAGCGGATGTCGAGATTGCTCACGAAAATTTCCGGCGAGCCATTTTGCAATCGATTCAGCCAGAACGATTGCAGAGGCGTCACTATCGGATGGCGCGCATACTCTCCAGTGAAACGCCGCCCCCTTGGGCTCGTATCGCCAGGCACTATTGGTCGGCAGAGAGATTCCGCGAGGCAGCTACCTGCTATTTAGAGGCGGCGCGCAGTGCCATGGCTACTTCGGATTCCGAAGAAACATTGGAGTTCCTGCAGCGTGCTTGCCACCCGGATGCGGAGCGAACGGCAGCAGAGCAACAGCGAGTCATTCGAATGATGGCCGACTGTTTAGCTCGACTTGGGAGTTCTCGGGCGTCGGCAGAACTATACGATCAACTACTGGATACGGAAGAGGATGTGGACCAGGCCACCATTTTGCGTTGTCTTTCGGGAGAACAATGGATTCGCGCAGGGCACCTCGAGCACGGGTTGACGCGATTGAAGACGGCGTTGGCGGACCTGGGAATGAAGAATTGGAAGCGGACTGCCTTTTCTTTCTTTTGTTTGTCCTGCCGTACTTTGCGGCTAGGTTCTTTGCCCCCACAAAGACATCGGACCTCCCGAGGCTCACATGCTGAAGCCTTCAATGAAATGGAACGATGTCTAAACCGTCTTTCTCCTCCATTGACTTTTCTGGACAATCAACTCGGGCCGGATTTGATTCTCAGAATGACGCATTTGGCGGAAACAAGTGGGTCGGATTTTGACAACGCGTTGGCACAGTGTCGAGCTGGCATACTTCTTTCTTTTACTGGAAGACGCCTGCGGCACAAGGCCATTGAACGTTTCCGAATGGGGCGAAAATTAGCTCGTCTATGTCGCAGCGATGAAGCTAAAGCCACAGCTGACTTCACAATGTTTATCTGGCATGTGCAAAGAGGGCATATGGCCACCGCGACGAAGTTTGGACAACGAGCCCTCAGCAGATATCATAATTGTCCTGCGGCGACTCAATGGGAGCAACAATTCCTGAAGTGGGCGTTGTTAGGAACTCAATGGTATCGTGGTCGACTTCGCGAATTAGACCAGTCAGCAAGCGAGCTCCGGCAAAGTGCTCACGAACGCTCCGACCCAATGTCCATGTATTGGACGCACGTCGATTCTGCGCACATAGCCGATCTGATACTCGATACGCCAGTCGTGGCTCGGGCGTCTCTGTCGATCGCCAAAGTTGCCATTGCTAGTCAGACGTTCCAGTCGCCTCGATTTTTTCTATGGCTGTCCAGAATTCGTCAAGCTTTGTACGAGAACAACGCGACAGAAGCTATTGCAATTCTTCGCGCTGATTGGCAGCATATCAACCAAAGCGTTGTCATGCATTCGAGCCATTACCGCTGGTTGGCATTGACGCTGCGCGGTTGTTGCGATTTATTGGCCATTAGAAACAATCTCAAAAATCCAGCGAGCTTCCTCCGCGATGCGCGACAAGCCGTGCAGCAGTTGCTCGGCTTGAAAGAGCCTGTTTTCGTAACCTATGGAGAGGCTTTCTCGCTCGCTGTCGAGGCGACGGCAGGGAATGTGGCCGACATGCCGGTTTGGCAAGCCGTCATCGATCGCTTGTTCCAGCAAGAGCACGAATTGCATGGGTTTGCGCTCCAGTGGCAATACGAGTCTTGGCGAAATCAACGTCGCAGCAGCCAAATTGGGCTTGAGCTGCCGGGGTTGGTCCAACACCGAGATTTGCGGTTCCGGGATTTGCCGAGGAATTTGCAGGGCGATGTTTTTAGCTCGCATTTGCGGGCCGAAGGCTGCATAGCGCCCGAGAAATTGATGAATCTCGTACTGCCGCTTCCTAGCTTGAGCGCAGAGTGATCCACCGCTCGAAAACAGAAATGGAACAAACACTGTAGTCCTAACATGCCACGCTTTGAACACATCCGTCACCAGCCTCCAACTACGCTCGATCAGCCAAGATCTTTACTACTAGTTGCTGCGCCCTTGCGCAGTAATGTCAATTTGAGCCGCCTGGTGCGGCTTGCAGGATGCAGCGGCGTGACAGAAGTAATTCACTGCGGTGCTGGAAAGGTCGATCGCGAGATAGCCCGCGACGCTGCTGATGTCGTCAAGCTAACTTCGCCGCGCAGTTTGCCTCCCGTACTGGACAAGCTCAAATTGCAGGGGTTTCGTTGCGTTGGTTTGGAGCAAACAACGAATTCGCAGTTGCTCTACGACTATAAATTCAGCCGCCAAACGGCGCTCATCATCGGCTCGGAACGCGAAGGATTGTCTCAGGAAGTGCTGGATCGATTGGACGATGTCGTGGAGATACCCGTCTATGGACAACCGGCCAGCTATAATGTGGTGACAGCCACGACGATGGCGGTCTACGAATATTGCCGACAATTCCCCAAGGGCTAATCAGCAAGATCGTCATACCGTAGCCACCGTCGCCAGATCGCCAGACGGTGGAAGGCGTTGCGAATAATCTCCGACCGCTTGGCAGCGGTAGCTACGGTCTGGCGTAGCCACCGTCGCCAGACGGTAGACACATACAGCCAAGCCGCGAATCTAATGCCGCCAGAGCCCTAGTCGCACTAATCTCCCGAGTTTTGGGCCATCCTCCAGCGGAGAAATGCATCCAAGAACTGCTGAATATCACCCGCCATGACGGCATGAAAGCTATTCTGCAAGTGCTCCGTTCGCGAATCTTTTACGCGTTGATCTGGATGCAAAAAGTAATTGCGAATTTGTGATCCGAAACCCTTTTGGCGTACTTTGTTTTTGTACTTCGCCAGCTGCTCCTCCTCGCGTCTCTCCTCTTCGATTCGGGCTAAGCGGGCGCGCAGCATTTTCCATGCGTTGGCGCGATTTTTATGTTGGCTGCGTTCGCTTTGACAGGCTGCGACGGTCCCTGTGGGAATGTGCGTCAGACGCACGGCACTATCGGTTTTATTGATATGCTGGCCGCCTGCACCGCTGGCGCGATAGGTATCCTCGCGGACATCCTTCTCTTGGATATCTACCTCGAATGTATCGTTGATTTCTGGCGCTACATCGACTGCGGCAAAGCTGGTTTGACGTTTACCCTCAGCATTGAACGGACTAATTCGTACCAAACGATGCATGCCCTCTTCGCCCTTGAGGTAACCGTAGGCCATGGGACCACGGATGGCGATTGTCGCCTGGGTTATGCCGGCTTCTTCGTTGTCCTGACGGTCGATCAATTCGTAGGAGAAGTCATGTTGATCGGCCCATGCGATATACATTTGAAGCAGCATCGCGGCCCAGTCATTGGCATCGACACCGCCATCCCGCGCATGCACGCTTAACAATGCACCGGAGTCATCGAGAGGTCCATTGAGAAGCGCTTTGAGCTCTAGCTCATCGACCTGCTTTTCCAGCCGATCGATTTCGGCAACGATTTCTTCGCGTGCCGATTCCTCCTCTGCAAGCAGCTCTAGTAGACCATCGAGGTCTTCGGCTGATTCGAGCGACTCCTTCAGTGGAAGCACAACAGCTCTCAAACTCTTGAGCTCAGCCACAATGGCTTGCGCTTTCTCCTGATTACTCCAAAATCCACCATCGGCCATTTCAGCATCGATGATAGCAATTCGCGTCGACTTTTTGTCGAAGTCAAAGACTGTCCCGAAGCTGCGTTAGTCGTTTGCGAATATTGGCTGCGCGGTTTTCTAGTTCGCTATCGCTCACTTGGGACACCTCCTATTTTCTCTTTAAAAGTCTTGACTGGCGAAAAAAACTCACTCGGAATAAAGGCAGCTACCTTTTTTAATTTATGAAAAAGGCCCAGACATAACCACTAAGTTGTTTGGTCGCGCCCATTGCCCTGCGGAGCTGCACTATAGGCTATTTGATGCGTTTGACAATGTGCCAGCCGTACGGACTGTTCATCTCGTCAAACACCGCCAATCCGATTTCACCTACCTTTAGCGGAAAGCCCGTATCGCCAAATGCAGGTACCATTCCACTTCTGGACATCACATGGTTGCTCGGAACGCGGCTGCTGGTGTCACCGGGAAAGCCATGATTGGCCATTTTGTAAATTCCAGGGGGCGAATCGTCCGTGTTGGATGCGACAATTGCCGCAAAGTCTTCGCCGTTCTGGGCACGAGCAAACAAATCCTGGGCAAGCTGTTCCGCTTCGGCTCGGCTACGAAAAATGGCTTTGCCAGGTACAGAGTCCTTGAAGCCGATCAGACAATGTTGGACGGTAATGTAAGCCGGTTCGCCCGACGGTGTGGTAATGTCCTCACGATAGACGGTCTCCTCAGTGGTCTGCATGCCACTGCAACCCGCCAAAAGTAGCGTTCCCAAAATTATAACCAGCGTTCGAACTCGCATCATACTGCGTTCCTTTCTAAACCTGAGTGCGCCAACGGTCCGATTTGTAAAATGCCTCGGCCGCATCTACCAACCTCGCCGGTCCATCGCGGATTACATCAACGACAGGCAGGCCCATTTCAGTTTCAATCGAGCGGGCCAGTTGCTCAGCGTCGGATTTATTGAGCCGCCGTCCGTTCATCGCAATTCCAATGGTCTCACAGGGTTGATAAATGCTGGCCATTGTTTCGAATAGTTCGCGTTGCTTCTTTAGTGAGGGCAGCTTGACTTGTTCGAGTCCACCCACCGTCTCTCTCCCAGCCTCGAAAACAAAAATCAATCCGTGAGGCAAGCAACCGTGGAGCAATCCCAAGGTTACAGCGGAATATGACGGATGAACCAGGCTTCCCTGGCCTTCGACTACAATAATCTCATGGTGTTGGCTGTCCAGTACTAGCTTCTCTGCTGCACCATTGACGAAATCAGCCACAATGCAATCGATTGGCAAGCCCGAGCCGGCAACCATAATGCCCGTTTGTCCAGTTGCAACAAAGTGTGCGTCGCGTCCGCGAGCTATCAGTCCGCGTTCCAATTCGAGACTCACCACCATCTTACCAACACTGCAATCGTGGCCCACGGTATGCAATCTAAGGCAGGAATCATTCAAACCATGGCGGCGGGCGATCTGTTTGAAGTCATTCTTGCGAACATCGGTGATGGTAACTCCCTTGGCTTGTGCAGCGCGGGCTATTTCGCTGTCATCGGACAGGAAGTCGTGGAGTCCGCTAAGGACATTCATGCCGCGATCGATGGCTTGAAGAATTACCTGCTTCCACGCCAAAGGAATCTTTCCCCCAGGCGGTGCGATGCCCAGTACAAGAGTATCTGCCGTCGGGGCCGCATCGAGCGAGGCAATAATCGGAGTGTCGCCGCCGACCTCGAGCAGCTCTTGGGCACGCTGTCCTGCGCAGTCGGGATCTAGAACCGCTAAGCACTCTCGGGGGCAGTAGCGCAGCAGACCGGTAGCTGTTTTGGCAGTACGTGGATTCGAATGTCCCCAGGTGAGCAGGACCATTTTTCGTTTCATTTTTGTGGTTCTCCAATGGCGGTTGCATAAGCCACTGCATAATTGCGACAATGGGAAATACTGATCAGGATTTCTCGGATGCCGAGCTGTTCACTAATCTCTTTGGCTCGACCATCCAGTTCGATGTTGGGCTTGCCGCCCTGCTGATTGACGACCTGCACATCGGTCCATTGAATCCCGTGTGCCCAGCCTGTGCCCAGCGCTTTCAACACCGCTTCTTTGGCAGCCCATCTACCAGCATAGTGTTGATTGGCCGCTTTGCGAGCCGAGCAGTAGGCGATTTCACAGGGCGTGTAAACCCGCGCCAGAAAGACATCCCCATGTTTTTCCAGCATTTGTGTTATGCGATCGCATTCAATGATATCGGTGCCGATCCCTAGGATACCACCGGAAGGCGGCACTGCTTTCGCTGCCGGATCGCCAGAAGCTAAACTCATGTCGTGTACTCAGAATTGAAGCGAACGTATTCCACACCCAAATCGCTTGTCCAATGGGTGCATTGGCCCGGGCCAATGCCCACCTTTAGTTCGATCAAGGTCAGGTGGTTATCGCGGATCGATTGGCTGGCCAGTTTGGCATCAAAGCTCACCGGCTCGCCAGCACTGAAGAGCACGATTCCATTGAGGGTCAGTGCAAGCTGCGAGGTTTCAATGGCTGGACCGGCGTAGCCAGCCGCAGAAACGATGCGTCCCCAGTTGGGGTCCGCGCCATGCACGGCCGTTTTGACTAAGTTGCTGCTGGCCACCGAGTGAGAGATGCGTCGCGCGTCGGCGTCGGTCTCAGCGCCGGTGACTCGCACTTCGATTAAGTGCTTCGAACCCTCGCCGTCGGCCGGTATCTGCTTGGCAAGCTCGATGCACATCGCCTCCAGGTGTTGTGCGAATGCTTTTTCTTCAGTCGAAGTCAGCGGAGTTCCTCCCGACTGACCGTTGGCGAGCAGAAGCATCGTATCGTTCGTGCTCGTATGGCCCTCGACACTGATGTTGTTGAAGGACTTGTTGGCGGCAGCCAACAGCAATCGCTGCGCCTGGTCGGCCGTGAGCGCAGCATCCGTAACAACGCAGCAAAGCATCGTAGCCATGTTAGGGCCAATCATGCCCGCACCCTTGGCCATGCCGGCAATGTGTATCGTCTTGCCTCCCAAATGCGCTTGACGCGTCGTTACCTTTCGCGCGGCGTCGGTTGTTAGGATGGCGTCGGCCGCATTCAAAAATGCAGTCTCGCCACTGGACAATTCACCGGCGGCATTAGCGATACCGGCCTCAATCTTTTCCATGGGTAAGAAATGGCCAATGACACCAGTGCTCATTACCAGCGTCTGTTCAGCGCTTGCCCCCAAGGGTGCAGCCGCCAATTCGCACATTCTTTGCGCATCGGCGGCACCTCTGGCTCCGGTGCATGCATTGGCGTTGCCGCTGTTAACTACAATGGCACGGGCATTCGCTAGCGGAGTTCGGCTGCGATCCAGTACCACCGGAGCGGCCACCACTTGATTTTGCGTATAAACTCCAGCGGCCACCGCAGGGACATCCGAAACAATCAATGCAATATCTTTGGTGCCCGGTTTTTTCTTGATTGCTCCACTAACTCCAGCAAAGCGAAACCCTTTAGGAAGAAAATATGTCACGATTGGCTAGGCCCCTAAACCCGCTGATTGATCGATGTCGAATAACACATTCATGCACTGAACTGCTGCTCCCGACGCACCTTTGATTAGATTGTCAAGAACTGAAACCAGTATGATCCATTCTCCATTTTCGCGTACGGTAATGTCGCAGTAATTGGTCATGGCCACATGCTTGGTATTCGGGAGATGCGACACAATCCGGACAAAGCCTTGCGTCCCATGGTAGAACGCCGATAAACACTCGCGTATTTGATTGGCCGTGACGTTGAGCTTGGGACGTACATAGATTGTCGAAAGTATGCCGCGATCCATTGGTACCAAGTGGGGTGTGAATATCAGATTGGGCTCTGTACCACAGAAGCGACCGACAATGTCGATGATTTCAGGTTGATGTCGATGCGTACCGACAGAGTAAGCCGAAAAGGCTTCGTTGACCTCGGAATAAATGTTTCCAAGTTTGGGTGTGCGACCGGCACCGCTAGCACCGCTTTTCGAATCGACCACAATATTATTTGGCTCGATCAGGCTCTCTCGCAGCAATGGCGACAGTGGAAGAATGGCGCTGGTCGGATAGCAGCCCGGATTGGCAACTAAGTTTGCACCGCGGATTTCATCGAGAAACAATTCGGGAATCCCATAGGGCGTCTGGCCAAGACGTCCCGGGTCAGGGTGCTTTTCACCGTACCACTTTTCATACAAAGCTGCATTGCTAAGGCGATAGTCGGCGCTCAAGTCGATAACTTTGCAGCCGCCCTCAAGAATGCGCGATACAATTGGTGCCGAAGCGGCATGAGGTAAACAACAAAACGCCACATCGCATCGCTCCGCGATTTGCCCTGGCGACAAATCTTCAACAACCAACTCCAGGCGACCGGTCAATTGCGGATGCATGTCGGCAATCGTGGATCCGTCGGCTTGACGACTGGTGGCCGCTACGATTGTGGCTTGCGGGTGTCGCAACAGCAATTTAATTGCTTCAATTGCCGTGTAACCCGAACAGCCAACAATTCCTACTTTGACCATTTTTTTGTTACCTAAAGGAAAGGCTGGTTTTGGAGAACAAAATTGTAGCAGGGGAGCCAGATTCTCTTAGGGGGGATCAATATGGAATCCCAATTCACGGCCTCTTTTGCGTGCCCGCCACGCTCGGAACACGTAGGTTATTTTCCCTTTGGAGGACATGTATGTTGCTTCAATACACCCGTCGCGCTTTGAGCATCGTGTCTGCTTGGACGAAGCTTTTTTTCTTATGGACTTGGATGCTGCCGATCTACGCCGATGAACCGCCGAGCAAGATGCTGCCGCTACCAGGCAGCGTTTTCACAGTGAAGGGACACACCGCTTTTTTGATTCCGGCTGCACAGGAGGTTGCGCTGGCAAGTAGTCCATGGGTTTGGTACGCGCCGACACTGCCCAACCTGCCGAGCAAAGCAGAGGAGTGGATGTTTACAAGGTTTTCTAAGTCGGGGATTGCCATTGCCGGCATCGACGTTGGGGAATCCTACGGTAGTCCCGCGGGCAGCGAGCTCTACACGGCCCTGTACGAGGAGATGACTAGCAGTCGCGGATATTCAAAAAAACCGATTCTGCTTGGTCGAAGCCGCGGTGGCTTAATGACACTAGGGTGGGCTGTCGAGAATCCGCATCGGGTAGGAGGCTTTGCCGGAATCTATCCGGTCTGCAACATTGCCAGTTATCCTGGCATCGAGAGAGCTGCCCCTGCATTCGAGATGGAACCTGAGGCGTTACTGCAAAATTTAGAGAA
>JBGSTP010000256.1:0-13299 GCA_041736515.1 Pirellulaceae bacterium | reverse complement strand
ACGCTGAACTAGCCAGTGCGCGGCAAAGCCGCGCACCCCACCAGCAGTCTGTTCTTTCCGCTGTTAAGTACAGCTACTGCTTGACCCTAACGAGCTTCATGATTCGGCCCGATACATTCCAATCCTGGACGTAGAGATTCCCATCTTTGTCCCAGTACGATCCGTGCGTGCCGCTGAAAATCCCCTCGATCCATTCTGCTTGCGGAATGTTGTAGCTACCGCCTTTCTTTGGATCTGGATTGTGCCCAAGAACCGCCATGATCGTATTGGACTTATTGAGAATGACCACACGTCCATGCAAATCAGGAACAGAGACGTAATCACCTTGAATGGCCACACTTGTAGGCATGCCTAGACCGGTGATGACCTCTTCGATGAACTCGCCCTCCAAGCTGTAATGCAGCAGGCGGCCTTTAGGTTCGTGATTGCGATCGCAGATCAGCAATCGGGCTGGCTCATATCGAGTATCGAGTGTCATACCGTGGGCCGTATTGAACTCTTTCATCGCATTTCCCTTGGTGCCAAAGTGCATCAAGTATTTTCCACTCTTGTCGAACTTGAAGATGTGATTGCTGGCGTAGCCGTCGGAAAGGAAAATGTCACCATTGGCGGCGACTGTAATCGCAGTGGGGTTGAACTTTTCCAACTTCAGCCCAGATTCAACGGGGAAAGGAAGTCGCAGGACGATCTCTCCACTCTTAACGCTGAACTTGATCCCCTCGGCATTCTGGTTACGGGCTCCATAGATGAATTCTTCGCCGTTTTCATCTCGGATTTCCATGTCGTGTATGTTGGAGTAATCCTTGCCCAAGTAATTATGAATGACCTTACCCTCAGGCGAAAATACGAAGACCCCTTCCTTAGCGCTCGTATAGATATTTCCAGCCTTATCGATCACCACGCTACCATGCGTCGGGCCAATTGCGGATTGTCCATCGGGACGCAGGCCCCATCCGGGAACCGTGTCAAAAGTCATTATTCCGCAACCCATCCGGACCGGTTTGACAGTCTGTTGGGCGAACAATGGTAACGCGGATGCGGTCAGTAAAAGTGCCAAACCGATGAAAGGCATTTTCTTCATTCGATCTCTCCAGGTTGCAGTGCTGCCGCCAGACAATTCCCGCTCTAGTTGTTTGACGATCGAGGGATGATGAGCGAGCGGCGTAGGGGTGGGGTCGGAAAAGCTCACGAGCGTGAAGCTGGCCACAATCATAACGAATCGGAGCAGAAATTGCTTGCGCTATCGACCTGTTTTCAATTGACAGCTTACGTTTCAAATCCGCGCAAGTCGCGGGTCCCAAGCCGCCCGCTGAACTGACGTTTGACCTCAGTACCGCTCACAGAATAGCAAGCGGATTTCTAGGCTGCTCCAAAGTTCCTCGCGTCACACCTACACGGTTGTGCGCCTTTAGACGTTGCCAGACATCAGGACCCTTCAATTCTCCAGCGACTAAGCTGCTGTAGAGTTCGACCAGCTCGGCAACTTCCTCTCGCGGTGCGTCTCGTAGCATTTCGACGCGAAATTGCTGTACGCCCAGTTTCTGCAGCGGTTCCACCGCCTCAGCACCGCTCTGTGCAGTGGCATTGAATAGTGTATTGCGGCAGCCGATGTCTGCATGCAGGACATGCGCTGCGCCAACCCTGTCTTGCAATTGCACTTCGTGACGATCGCAGGGGCGGCCACAATCGGACTTGTTCTTGCCCGGGCTTAGCACGCTGCAAAATACACAGTGCTCCATATGGAACATCGGCATGTGCTGGTGGATCACCACCTCCAGCCAATCGGGCGGAGTGGTTTCGGCAAGCTCAAAGAGCTGATCGCGATTGAGATCGTACGCTGCCGTCACGCGCTGAGCTCCCCACATCCTGAGCTGCTCGGCAGTCAGTGGATTTGTGACGTTTAAGGAAAAATCGCATGCGAATGGAATCGACGCCTTGTTGCAAAAACGAACAGCGGCCAGATTTCGCACCAACCAACCATCGGCCCGCTGCTTCTGCAATGCCAGAAACAAACCGTCTTCACCTGGTTTGTGAATTCTCAGCGTTGCCAGCTCAATTCTGGCCGCGGACTTGTGAGCCATTTCCACTGCGTCGCGATACTGTCGGATGTCGTGGAAATCCGCGATGACATCAGTGGCTTTGGCTGCCAGCGCAGACTGGAGCTGCTCCAAAGACCGGCAAAGAAAGCGCAAGCAGGGCTGCGCCTGCGAGCTGCCTTGCTCGATTCGCGACAACATTCGCGCGGTAAGGTTCTCGGGAGAACAGGATAGTGGTTGTGTGACGCGCATTTCGTCGAGACGCCGCACCAACTCGTGGCGAAGTCCGCCGAGAACGCTTAACGGCACCATTGGGCCTCCGATAATCTCCGCCGTCAGTTTCCCCAATCGGTATACGGTGCCTCCCAGCCGCGAAAATTGATCGCGCAAAGTATCCTCGGTCATCGCATGCTTTCGCGCTACTTCGGCGACATGCTCGCTTACGATAGACTGCACCGGAACATCTGCCACCCTAACTTGCAACTCGACCGGTTTACCTACTGTGCATAACACATGCAGGTCCATGGGAACACGCTTTTGGGGATCGACGTCATCGAATGACTTACGCAGCCGCTTGGTGAGCTTGGGATCGTCGGTCTTCCAAACATTGACACCCTCCGGGATCGATTGCTCCGCGAGTGTACCACGTTGGAGCACGACGGTAGCAAGTCCCGCTCCAGCCTGATCGACGCGGCGATCGTCCTGGTATAATTCGTAGACGCGCCCCCCAACTTCTTTTCCGGTAAGTCGGTTTCCTTGAAGCACGATGCCGTCGCCCGTGGCCAACGGAGAGTTCAACAGCACTCTCAGCGCGTCACCGCGAGTATCTTGCACTTGTCCGATCAACACGCCGCGTTTTGCACTACTTAAGCCTGGCACCAATCGCTTGTGATCGCAACCCTCGAGCCAGCCGGGAGAAAAGCCTCGAGAGAAACTCAGCTCCAACTCACGGTGTTGCTCCTCAGTCAGTTGCCGAGCCTCTCCGCCGCAGGCAGCATCAATGGCCTGACGATACTGCTGGCAGACGTTGGCCACATATTCAGGTGTCTTCAGGCGTCCCTCGATCTTTAACGAACACACACCCGCAGAGATTAGCTGCGGAACCAAGTCGTGCGCGGCCAAGTCCTGGGGGCTCAAAAGGTAGCGTACCTCGCCCAAGTCTTTCGGCTCTCCGTCGCAGATCAGGTCGTACGGCAATCGGCACGCTTGAGCGCATTGGCCCCGATTGGCACTCCGCCCTCCCAGCGATTCACTGGTCAAACATTGCCCGCTATAGGCCACACAGAGCGCACCGTGAACGAAAACTTCGAGTTGCATCGTCGTGGTTGCAGCAATTTGACGAATCTCTTTAATCGACAATTCTCGGGCCAACACAACCCGCGCGATGCCCAGCTCGCGCGCCATCTCGATACCATCTGCGTTAGTAAGCGTCATCTGTGTACTTGCATGTACCGTCAGATGAGGGCACAACTCGCGAATCAGCCGCGCAGCTCCCAAATCCTGAACCAACACCGCATCGACGCCAGCATCCGCCAGCTGTCTCACGCTAGCTTCCAAGTTCTTGAGTTCGTCGGTGAAAACCAGCGTGTTGAGCGTAACATAACCCAGGACGCCCTGGCGATGCAGCATCAACATTAATTGCCGCAACTCCCCAAGATGAAAGTTGGCCGCTCTAAAACGCGCGTTGAACCCTACGTCGAGGCCAAAATAGATGGCATCGGCACCGTTCTCGACGGCGGCTCGCGCACACTCCCAATTGCCTGCAGGGGCCAGCAGCTCAATCCCACACGACTTTTCCATGACTGCCTAACATTTCCTACGCATTGACAAAGTAACGCAATACCGAGTTTCACAGCCTGGTGCGACTGAGCCGATTATCCCTGCAAACGCCGTGACGTCGAGTGCTAAAACGCACGTTTGGGTCCCCTGGCTCGCGTGCGCGCCGTCAGAACCGTCTTTAAGCACCGGAAAAACCAGCGAACCCGCGCGCAAGCTCATTGACGGGGGCCGCCCACAAATTTAAAATTTTCGTTTACACGGTGGATGTAGCTCAGTCGGTAGAGCGCCGGATTGTGGTTCCGGTGGTCGTGGGTTCGAGCCCCATCATCCACCCTTGTGAAAAAGCAAATGAGTTAGCACTTAGAGCTCCCTGAGGGGTTTGAGCGTCACTGCTCGACGGCTCTATCGAAATCGTTCGCTGTGCCGCGACAAATTTAAGCCTTGAAACGCTAATACGACCGTGGTGCGTGAGCCGTCAATGTGCGTGTGCATTCCATACTACCTATTGCAAGTCGATGGGTTTTTCAAATGCATGAGCCAAGTCGAGTAACACCAACTCTTCGTTCTTTGAGATTGGATTCACAAGCCCCAGAAATCCGCCTGCCGCATGGGCGACTTGACGCGCCCGCTTTAGCGTACTGTTTCGCACTGTCGCCAAGTTCGTCGCATCCAATACTTGTATGAGCGCCCGTGCATAATCTTGCCAAGCCGTTTGTAGTGCCGGTCCAGGACACTCTTCTAGCCATGCTTGGAGAAGTCTATAGTTTGGTGTCTCTACAGAAATCCCCTCGTCCGCCGCGGCCCGCAAAACTGCGTCTCGCTCGGGTTCCGAAATCTCCCCGTCTGCCCATGCGACGCGAACCAGCGGATACAAGTTTAGAGCAATAAACGACTCGGCTGTGACACCGGCTTGGATTAAGCTGTCCAGTGCCTTCCCATCATCAATCTGAGCGATTTCAGCAATTCGCGCGCGGCGACTATCTTCGTCATCCTGGGAACGCAAATATTCAAGCAGGGCATCATCTTGCTTCCGGTAGAAATTCTCCTCCAGGGCATGACTGATATCCGCCAGTAATTCATGATTCATAGGTTACTTTCAACTGGGCGGCTTTCGACTAAGAGACTGGTCTTTTACTGCGAAGGTCGCGAGGAGATGCGGGTTTTGCAATAGCCTCAAGTGTAACATGCGCACTGAACAAAAACTGCATGGAGTTGAGTTTGGTTCCCGGATGTGCGGCACGCGATTGCCCGTTTGGTTGTTCTTTTTTAGCAACTTACACCTCGCCCGGAATTAATTGTTCGCGAAGCAACTCAGTCAACTTCTGTGGCGAACCGGACCTCTCCGATTGTAGGTTTTTGGTTAGGTAGGGCGAGACTGGCTGAGGCCATTGTTGATCGAAGATGCAACTAGGCCTTGTTCCGCACGCATTTGTATCAACTATGGTGGACTTGCCACGAATCTCACGAATCGTCACGGTGGCAATACCATGACCATAAGCGAATTGTACGCGGTGAGCGAAGTGCAGATTGACAATTGTCGGGCAGCCGAATGAACACTAACGGATTATTGATTCGTGTAAATTCGTGAGATTCGTGGCGTCTCGGTTTAACCGCTGGCTTCGATCAGGCCAGTGGCAAGCTACGCCGTTAGCCCTTTTTTTGCTCACAAAAATAAGTCTCTGCGTACAAAAGAGTTGCTGTCAAAACTAGGTTAAGGCTCGATGGGGCTTTTAGCCAAACAACTCTTTAATTGGCCGGCCCTCGTCGAGCAGGTTATAGGGGCGGCCTTGGGAGTCTTGGGCTCTAAGGTCATCGATGCCCGCCGCATAGTACACCGTCTTGGCGATATCCGCGGGCGTCAGTGGATGCTGCGATGGGTACTCGCCAAGTCGATCGCTGGTTCCATAGCTTTGGCCGCCCAGAACTCCTCCGCCGGCCATGACAACAGTTTGGCAATGCGTCCAGTGATCGCGCCCCGCGCCACTGACGCCACCGGATCGCGGATGGCCGATTTTTGGCGTGCGGCCCATTTCACTGTTCACGATCAACAACGTTTGATCTAGCAAATTGCGTTGCACGAGATCCTCGACTAATGCGGAAAAAGCGCGATCGAATTCTGGCAACAAATGGTTCTTCAGGCATTCAAAGTTGTTGCCATGCGTGTCCCAACCGCCCGCGCTCTTGCACTGGTTTTTGATCGCCTCGTTCTCCTTCCAAAACACGGTCACAAACGGCGTTTCCGCTTCGACAAGTCGTCGTGCCAGCAACAGACTCATCGCATTGACGCTTGTGCCGTATCGCGTGCGAGTCGCCACACTCTCGCTCTCCAGGTCGAAGACTTTGGTGGTACTGGACGAAAGCAGTAGATCGAGCGTCCGTTGCTGATGCTGCTTCCAAGTCTGCTCGACGGGAGAGTTTTCAAACTGGCTGCGTGCGACATCGAGTTGTTTTAGCAAACGCTGCCTGGACTGCAAATGTTCAGTGGTCACGTCGCCCGAGAGTACAAGCGATGGCACCTGAAATTTTAACGGTTCTTCAACCGTGCCTTGAACGTACAGCGGATCAAACTCGACACCCAGCCGAGCGGCAAACTGTCCGGGACGCGTGTACGGTAGCTTGCTAGGTTTATGAGGCAAGGTGATAGCATTGGGCAAGCCGTGTTGGTTCGGTCGACGGGATCCTACGACGGATCCTATGAATGGCCAATCGTCGGCGTAAGGCCGGCGGTCGTTGCCTTGCGTCTTGAAAGTCGTATCAGGAACATGGCCCGTCAAATTGTAGTAGTAGCCCGCGTGATGATCGTTCGTGTTGACTGTCCCACAGACGGAACGAATCACTGCCAAATGATGAGCTTGCCTGGCGAGCATCGGCAGATGCTCGCAGCACTGAACACCCGGAGCTGTAGTCGAAATGGGCTGAAATGGACCGCGATACTCGATGGGCGCATTGGGTTTCATGTCCCAGGTGTCGACGTGCGAAGCTCCACCACACAGGAAGAAAAGGATCACCGACTTGGCCCGCCCACCACTGCGGCCGTTGTTGGCATCGGGTGCACTTGTGATTTTATCTGCCAGAGCCTTCGCAGGCGTTCCGAAGTGCAGTCCTGCGAAACCGCTGGCGGATGCGACAAGAAATGCGCGGCGATGGTGAGCATTGGTCATAGCGTTCATGCCTACAAAATTGCTTGGATTGGTTTTCCAGTAGAGAGTGCTAATGGCCGACCCAACGGATCGGTCAGCAGCGTTTCCGGTGGGAAGCCCAGGCAATGATAAACCGTGGCCGCCAAGTCCTGTGGTTCGACGCGACCGTCCAACGGATAGCCGCCTTGACGATCCGATTGACCATAAACAGTCCCACCCCGCACGCCACCTCCGGCCAACGCCACGGAGAACACGTGGCCCCAATGGTCGCGTCCGCCCGCTGCATTGAACTTTGGCGATCTACCGAACTCGCCCATCCACACGACGAGCGTGTCCTCCAACATCCCACGCTGCTCCAAGTCCTCGAGCAACGCGGAGTAGGCTTGATCCATGGGAGGCATCAAGGCCTTCTTGAGTCGTTCGCTGTGCTTCGCATGTGTGTCCCAGGCGGGTGCCACATTTTCATCATCCTCCCAACGCGTCCAGTTGACTTGCACGAGCGAAACCCCCGACTCAACCAACCGTCGCGCCAGCAGCACACTCTGGCCGAATCGATTCCGGCCGTATCGATTCCGGCCGTATCGATCTCGGAGCGTCTCTGGTTCTTTGTCTAAGGCAAACGCGGATTGTGTTTCATCTGTCTGCAGCAACTCGATCGCTTTGGATTGCCAGTTCGACCAACGTTGGACAGGTGGGCTAGCGGTTGCGTGAAACCGATGGTTCATAAGTGAACGCAAAGCTTTGCGCTGCGAGAACCTTTCCGGAGAAATTTCGACCGGCAAACCAATATCGGGCACTCGGAAGTCGGGTTGGTTGGGGTCGCAAGTCAACAACCATGGATCGGCATGATCGCCGAGCCAACCCGCATCCTGACCCGGCCACACGATGTTTCCAGTATTCCAGATTTCTTCAGGCAATCGCACCGCTCCCGGCAGGCTGGTTTGGTCTCCCTTCAAATGACGCACGACAGACGCCATCGACGGCCAGTCGTTCGGTGCGCCTGGCAGAGCGTTCTCCTTACCTTTGGGAGAATGCGGCCGGCCGGTCAACATCCAGTAACCGCTGGACGAATGCGCGTTATCGTCAGTCGCCATCGCGCGCAGCACGGCAATGCGTTCGGTCAATCGCGCTGTCAGCGGCATCAATTCACCGACGCGATAACCAGGGGTTGCTGTAGGAATCGTTCCAAACTCACCACGGATCTCGCTGGGAGCATCCGGCTTAGGATCCCAGGTCTCATGTTGCGGCGGTCCACCAAGCATGAACAACACAATGCAGCGTTTTGCTCTTCCGAACGCATCGGCAGACGAGGATTGATCAATTGGTGATGCTCGGGCTCGCTGTAATTGCGACAGACTCAATCCGAATGCCCCGAGTCCGCCGACGCGCAGCCATTCGCGACGCGACATCCCATCACAGAGCGTTGTGTTGCGATCTAAAAATGAAAACACCATGCATTCCGATCGGCAGTAGTACTTGAAAGATTGCCCTCACGTCCCACTGACTGACTTCAGATGGTGGTCGCGGATGGTTCGCTCTCCGATTCGAGTTTGACGAATATCTCGTCAAACTCACTGCAAATTCAGACTCAGCAACGTCCTGTGCGGCTCTATCGCTTTCGGGTTTCGATAATGTACTTCATCAAATCATCAAACTCTTTGCGATTCTTAAGCTGTCGGACCAAATTCTCAGGCATCAGCGAGACACCTGCTTCTCTGATCGCTTGGATATCCTCGCGTGGGATCGTGATAGGTTCGGGGGCGGCGAGATTACGCAAAACGATCTTCTGGTCATCCTCCGAGATCCGTACGCCGGTTGTGATTTTGCCATCCACGTCCAAGACGCTGACTTGGGCATAGTCCTTATCGATCAACTTCGATGGCTGCAGAATGGACTCGACGAGTTGTTCTGGCGTCAAAACGGTCTTCATATTGGCCAAATCGGGACCGAGTCGAACGGCACCTTTCGGCGGTTCGTGGCAGCCGAAGCAGGCAGCGCTGGATTCATAGAAGACCTTCCTTCCGCGCTGAGCTCTTCCCTGCTCTATCGCTATCTTGGCCAGATCGGCTGCTGGAGTTGCAAGCAGCTCGGCCTCCAAAGCTTCATTCGAGAACTCTACCGCCACGGTCTGAGGAGCATTGCCTCGTAGCGACTCTTCGATTGGATGCTCCGCTAGCAACTCTTCCGGCTTCCAGAATGTGGTGCGTTCAATCGTCTGCTCCCGAACTCTCTTGACGCTTGCAGCCGTGACCGGTGTGGCTTCGTTGCCCCAGGTATTGCGAACAAACGTCAGTACGGCGGCCAGTTCCTCGTCTTTTAGCAAGGAGCGGAATGCGGTCATCGGCGGTACGCCGCGCGCAGGATCGAACGACTTTCCGTTCACCGTCATTTTGCCCCAAAGACCATGGAGCGTTAGCTTGATCAGGCGATCCTCGCTGCCAATGATCCAAGGACTGCCAACCAACGACGGATAGACGTTCGCATTGCCTTCACCATGCGGCAAATGGCAGGTGGCGCAGTGCGATTCCCGCTGATATACCTCCGCCCCTATTTTGTACACTTCCTTGTCGGCAGGACTTAGGTGGTTGGGAGGATCAAATTTAACGAACTCGCTTTCCGGATTAGCGGCGAATCCGGTCGCTCTCTTCAAATCTACTTTATTCCAGAAATGGTTCACCGTGCTCGCCGCCATGGCCGCATGCAGAACCTCGGAATTCAGTAACTTATTCAGCAACTCGATGTTCCGCACATTGTGCTGCTGGTGCAACCATAATGCTTCCAACAGATGGTGAGCTTCGGTGTCATCATTGGGATCAAAGTTCTTCATCCACTCACGTGTAGCCGCGATGACAGCGTTTGAATCACGAGCACTCAATTCAACTCGCGTGCGATGGCGCACCCCGTCGACGGGATGTTTCAGATTTTCCAGCAAGGCAGCAATCGGCTGTTCGTGAATCGCCACCGGCTTCTGCAGAGGACGGTCCTTTACGGTGAGCCGAAAGATTCGACCGTGTTTGTGGTCTCGATTAGGGTCGCGAATATTGTGTTGCATGTGACCGATGATGGCGTTGTGCCAGTCGGCCACATACAACGCTCCATCCGCACCAATGATGGCGTCTGTCGGACGGAAGTTTCGATCTTCGGCGTTGATCAATTCAAGTCCAGGTGTTCCCCAGACCTCGCCGAATTTGCGGAGAAGCCCGTCGCCTTCACGATCCAAGTGATACTGCTTTACCCCCAGAAAACCGATCGTATTGCAAATCAGAAAGTCCTGCTGCATATCTTCCGGAAAGTGTTCGGACGACATGATTGCATTGGCGGCAACGGGGCGGAATTCTTTGGTCAGCAACATGTGCATCTTGAATCCATAGCCTTCGGGCCGCACCTGATACGACTTGCCGCCGGTACCATCGTTCGCGTAGCAATAGCCCCAATAGTCGAAACTGGTGCCGTGTGGGTTGGGCGAGTTGGCTGCATGCGGAGTAATGGCAAAAGTGCGTGGGTCGAAGCGGTACATGCCAGAGCCGCCTATCGTCAAATTCTGCTTCCACGGAGTCTCATGGTTGTGCACCAAAAAGATACCGCTTTGCCAGTAAATTCCTCCATCAGGTCCGTAAATCAAGTTATTGGCAGCGTGGTGGGTGTCCTCTGTTCCTAGCCCCTGAAGAATCGGGTATCGAACGTCGGCTTTGTCGTCTCCATCAATGTCCTTTAGAAACCAGAGATCCGGCCCCGAAGTGACGATGACCCCGCCTCCCCAGAACTCAAACCCGAGAGGATTGTGGACATGTGCAAAAATCTTGCGAGTGTCGGCGACGCCGTCGTTGTTGGTGTCCTCAAAGATCATCAAGCTGTCGTTCATCTCCTTCAGTGGTTCCCACTTGGGATAAGTATTCCAGCTGGCGACCCACAAGCGGCCCTTGGCGTCGACTTGCATCTGCACTGGATTGGCGAAGTCTGGAAACTGAACTTCGGATGCAAAGAGATTTATTTCAAAACCATCCGGTACCGTCAACTTTGCGAGTGACTCTTCGGGGCTAAGGTAGTTGACGTCGCCCTCTTTCGCAGCACTGGAACTCTTGCTGCCCCCACCCACGTTGGAAATCACCTTGACTGGCGGAGGAACATTGCTGTCATCGATCACATGCGGTTTGTGTTCTGCCGCAGCCCAAATCGCTTTGTCACGATTGGCGGTCATTACGTCCAGCATGACAAGTTCGTGCTTCAAAACGTCGGCATTGCTTTGACCGTCGACAAACGTCAGCGTCGATCGACCGCCCCAAATGTCATTTCCATCGGTTGCGCGATATCGATTGTGCCAATGCCAGTTTTTGTCCACGACCGCGGCGTACAAGTCGGTTAGTTGTGCTTCGGACGGTGCAGCTTTGCCAAATAGAGCCTCCGAAATCATTCCGGCCAACTTCTTGTATCCGTCCGCATTCAAATGAATTCCATTGACGGTGTACCGCTTGGAACTGGAATCAAACAGCTTGAGTGTCGGCGTGAACAAATCGATATAGGTTGCTCCTAATTTCGAGGCCGCTCTCTGTGTAGCTTGGGTATAGAGAGACAGGTTGGGATTTAGTTCCGATGCTTTGGGTAGATTGGGATCGCCGAGGTCTTGATAGGCAATCGGACTGAAAAACACGAACCGCAGGTCCTTTCCTTTTTCCTTTCGCAGCTTGGTGTAGCGTTCAACCATCGCCGCCAATTCGCCCTCATACGCTGTGACGCCACTCTCGCCAGCGAACGATTCGTTGTAGCCGTACAGCACAAACACCACGTCCGGCGCGACATGCTGCAGATATTCGTCATCGATGGTGAAGCCACTGCTGCGTGGCTTCGAATTGACTAGATCTCCAGAGAAACTCATGTTGCGAAAACTAACGTTCATGCCCTTCAGCTGACTCTGCATCACCGTTTCCACCCAGGGATCGTGCTGCATCCGGTCGGCAAGGCCGCTTCCATAAATCGCAACCACATCATTTTGCTTGAATTGAAACGGCTCAGCGGCGAAAGCTGTTAGAGACGATAGAAGCGGCACAATAAATAGCAGCATCTGTGCAAACTTAGTTTCTTGCAGGAGAAGGGATAAGTAATTCATGATCCGAATTTGCCTCGTGGTTTGTTCAATCAGAGTAGGTTGTAGGTGAGTTTTCGCAATCAAAGTGGCACAGGGTGCCTGGCAAGATATGCGGGGAGGACCGGAAGTGTAACAAATCCCGAGGTTGGACTCAACTTTGTTGGAAATTTATTTACGGCAACCCAAAATAGCGAACGTCGTCGACCATGCCGATGCGCTATGGTTTAGGCGTTAGATTCCGAACGTCGACGAGACGCAGCAAGCTAGGACCGCGCAGATCAAGCACCGTCGTAGAATTCAGCAGCATTTTGTTCGACTGCGGTCGATTTGACGAGCCAGACGATTTACCCTTTGACGGCACGCAGTTCCCTTTGCGTAGCCCGAAAACAAGCAGTGCGCAGTTGAGGCAAAATGTTCCAACGAACTAAACTGTCTGCAGTGTTCACACTGCGTCTGCTGTTTCCCTATGCGAATATGGCGATTCCAACGACTGGGACTCAATCGAACTCGAACGTGGTGAGAAACGGTACTGTGATGCTGCCTCAACTGCGCTGCGCTTGTTGTCGCGCTTGGACTACCACACATTCCCAATTCCAAATCGGATTAGCCCGGCGCTTTCCCGAACACCTTTGTTTTCTCAACTAATCGCAGAAATCAACCTTGTCTTGTTGGCTCCAGTTTTTGGCAGTCTAGCAAAGATCAGCAGATGATTGGCAGCGCCAGTTTCTAACATGCGTGATCTCTGAGTTTGCAGGTCGGATGCGTTTTTATCCATTGAATAGTCGACCGACGCTCCAGCTAACGCTTATGACGGCTTTGGTAGGCAACGTTTCCAACAAGCCCCGAAGAGCTTGAGAAACTATCCACTGATGAATGTGCAGCTATCGCTTGAATGTCTGCCCACGAAAAGTACTTGGGCAGCGATGCGACAGCCGATTCTTAGTTACTCAAGGCAAGACTTAAAGAGTACTTTGTAACACTTTTTTGATTCGCTCGCTTTCAATGATGTAACGTCAAGCCATTCCCTACTTCCTTTTAATGGAGCAAAACCATGTTCATGACTAGAAATCAAATTATCGGATGCCTAGCAATTTTAGGCAGCTTGGCCCATGTGGGTTCATCGAATGGCACTTAGATTTCTCTAACTCGTTTGAGCATCTTACGTTTGATCTCTTGCCGGGGCTCTAGCATCGAATCGTATTTCTTGGGCCTGCGTTTTCGTAATCGCGGTTCGACTCGATCCGGCCGGTCTGCGACTCGA
>JBGSTP010000227.1:0-22358 GCA_041736515.1 Pirellulaceae bacterium | reverse complement strand
CCAGCGCGCCCACTTGGGTCTAAACCCAGGTTCGCTTTGCAATCCCGCCGTTTTCGCGTAACGAATCACTTCGTGTAACATGTTAAACGCCTCCCACAGGAGAAGGCTTTAGGACTAGGTCACTGTCAATCGCGGGAATACGCAACACTCCTCGTTCCACACGCGCTTCGAACAGTGACACCGATGGATTGACCTTCTTCCAATTCTTAACGTACGTTTCGTGATTGTTTGATTGCAAGTCAAACACGTCGTACAACATGAACCCTAAACTCTGGTTATAGTCGCATGGTTGCGGCTCAGCATCCAGTTCTTCGACCAACCGAAAGAAGCACACGAATTCACGGCAGCCCAGGTACGGTTGTTGGAAACATTTGCCCTGCGCCGCGCGGCGGCGGAATTGGCTGTCGTAAGCATTTTGCTCCGATTCGTTTCCCTTTCGCGGTATGATCTTCGCGTGGAGTCGATATCGCGGTGCTCGAATGGCCATCGTTTGTCGTTGCGTCCGTCCCTTTTGATCTGTGCCGGTGAGGCTCTTATCCGCGTCGGCAAATAAAGGCTCCGGCTCACCCTTACCATTCATCCATTTCGTCGCAGCCTGATCGCTTATCTTGTCTTTGACTTCATTTCGACGCAGCGCGATATACGATGGATGTGCAAGTACGTCAACTTGCGTCACTTGCCAATAGAACTGTGGCTTGAAGTATATCGCTTCAAACACGCCTCGCGCTCCACTGGGCGTCGGGCACGGATAGGAATAGCGTTCGACCGCCATTTCTGGTCGCGAGAAGCAAGCGAAGTCGCCCCAAACTTCAATCACGTGCGTGGCTCCATTGGTTGTCATTAATCACGGTCCTCCAATTTGATAGTTCGTTGATTACATAATCCACTGCGGTTCGGCCAGCTGCAGGCCAATTCTTTCGTCGTAGCACCTGTCGATTTGCGTTGGATACCACCAGTCGATTTCTGTTGATTGTTGGTTTTGACGCTCATCTTGCTCATTTCCAAATTGAATGGGCAGCAAGTTTAGGTACAGATCGTTATGTGCGTCCGACGGTCGATAAAGACTCACTGAATGCGGTCTGGCCATCGCGATCCAGCGACGGATCTGCTTTGGTGAGAGTTCGCCTTGTTCTGTGGCCTCCACCAAGAGTTGATCAAACCATGCCTGTTGGTATGGGACTAATACGTTGAGCGCATCTTCACTGATGAGGCGATATTCACTTGCGACATTCCTGAAATTACCGGCGCGAATGGCGTCAACCAGCTCTTTCTCATCGTCTTGAACGGTTTGGTCACGACCGCTGAGTTGATAAAGTGATTTAAAGTAGTCTCGCAATCGTTGTGGGCTGTGGATAATCTCAGGTAAATCGCCACCATGTTGCTCACGTAGGAGCGTCAAGAAATTTTGAGTGGTTCGAAGCGCAAAATCGTATCCCGGGGGAGCTGAACGCCGCTGATTGCCCGATTCGTCATTGTCACGCAAGGTGAAAACGACCACACGGCTAGTTGGACGGTTGCCACTGCGATTGCAACGCCCGGATGCTTGCGCGATTGCCTCTAGCGGTGCCAGTGCGCGGTATACAACAGGGAAATCAATATCCACGCCGGCCTCAATACACTGCGTTGCGACCAAGCGGACTTCCTGACCATCGTTCAGCCGCTTATTGACCTGCGTCAGAACTGCCAATCGATGCGTCGTGCACATGTTGGTGGACAAATGAAATACGCTGCCTGCGGTTTTGGCCAACAATGTGGCTATTTCAATCGCATGGCGTTTCAGATTGACAACGCACAACACCTGTGATAGTTGACTAAGCTCATCGGCTAGTTTGTCGAATGACCGTGGCTGCCGTTCTTCCCATGCAACCCTGACGCGAGTCGACGCGTGTTCAAACATCGCTTTGCTTTCCACGACAATCTCGCTTGGATTCCATGTTGGTAAATTATCAACAATCCGCTCTTTATCTACGAGTTCTTGCAAGCGTGGAGAAAGAGAGTCGAAGGCTGGCTGTGTTGCTGTTGCGAATACTACTGTACTACGATACGGCCCGCTCGGGTTTGAAAGCCTCGCCAGTGCCGAGAGAGTGGGAACTGCTAATTTCGGAGGAAGTGTTTGGACTTCATCAAAAAGAATGACGCTTCCAGCTAAGCGATGCAGCTTGCGACAGGCAAATGGGCGGGATGCGAACAATGATTCAAGAATCTGCACATTCGTTGTCAGGACGATTGGCGCATCCCAATTTTCCGCGAGAAGCCTTTGCCTGATCTTCGTCCAATTCGCGTGGTCTTCCCCGTCATAGTCAGACTTACACCGCTCGACCGCGGTATCCCGACTCGCCAATGAATGAGCCTCAAGGATGTAGTGGTCACCAAAATGCTCGCTTGAGAAAATTTCGCGATATATCCTTGCTGTCTGGTCAATAATGTTGAGAAAAGGCATTACAAGAACGATGCGCCGCAATCCATGTTGTTTCGCATGTTCCAACGCGAACGCCAACATTGCCAGTGTTTTGCCAGCACCAGTGGGCGCCGACAACGTATAGTTTCCGAGCATTGAAGACCTGCCAGCCTGAACGCAATTTTCGAACAAACGTTGGCGTAAATCAAAAAAAACAGAGGTAGAGTCATTCGAAAAACGTTCACGGTATTTTTCAACTGCGGCGATTGCATCATCAATTCGTAATTCGCCGCCAGCGTTGCGAGGGCGCCGTGGCGTTTTCGAGTCACCCTCGAAATGGGCTTCTGTTTCGACAAAATCGGCGTCCACCAACGCCGAGAATAGCAAACGTATATCAAGCATGTCGCCCACGTAGTCGTGCCGCTGATAAAGACCCTTGGGGACTTTGGGGATCGTAAATCCGTCTTCTTGAAACAGCCGTTGGGCTCCCTTAGCTTCTTCGATTTTTTCAGTTGTGTACGCGTCCGGTTTACTAGTCAACTTGAAGCTGAGTTCTTGTCGCAGGCTCTGTGGATTACTCACCCATTCGAGCCCTACGTGGTGCCCAAGTATGGCAACCGCCGGGAAATGTCCTAAACGGCCATATGTCTTTGCTGCTGCAAGAGCCCCCAGCGACCAATGATCTCGACTTTTCTCGCGTCGATCGGTCAACCGCCGCTGAAATTGCGCTGAGTACTTCCCAAGATCGTGCAGCAAGCCTGCAAGCTCCGCTTGCTCCTCCGCCCCGAATGCTTCCGCAAAGCATGCCGCCCGCTTGCTGACATAACACAGGTGGTCACGAACAGTCTCCCAACTTTGATCACGTCGGCTTCCATTTCCGCTGTGCGCGTAAAACACGGATTCCTCCTTACATCGAAACGTGATAGAGTGCGCAGAAAACTAACGTTCATCAATCAAAACCGAAAATGTCCAATCGAATCTCCGAATTGGAACCAATGATCGTCGAGCTGTACTCAGTTCTACCTCAAGTGCGTAGCCACTATAGCGGTTTCCAGACTACTCGTGTGGTAGGACACCTTTGGTCACTCGCAGCAAATTTTCTTGCAAATTCGGTTCGCTCCACACAGCGCGTAGTTCCCACATCAAATGCTGCACTGGCTGAAGTAAAGTAAAATTTACCAGCCGTTAACGGTGTTTCGCCAAGAAGGTCGTTGAATTCGTTTCACAGCCACGTTCAGTCAGTTAGATCGCGGACTAATCTTATAGCTTCATAAGATCAAACATGCTCAAGCCTACTCGCAATGCATGCCCATCGATGACCGATGAAGAACGTAAGCAGTTTGAGTTTGCTGTGGCGGAGGAAGCGGCAGCGAAAGTGGACAACACTGCGGCGGCGAAGAAAATTGCGCCAAAAGTTGTCGAGGCTTGCGAGGTAGCTGTGGCTATCGTTCAGCTTCGTGAAGCTCGAGAGGCTGCGTGAATCTGGCTTTCCAAGTTGGCCGCGCGGACGGGGATTCTCAAGTCGGCGCTGTTGAGGCTGGAGATCAGCAAGGCTCCGAATCCGACTTTGGCCTACTTGCAACGTTACGCCGCAATCGGCAGTCAGATCGCGATTGCGCTCGAACCGCGCGTTGAGGATTCAGGCACCTAGGACAGAACGAAACGCCGGTTGGAGCATGGGTGTGCAGCGCGGCCGTGTCGGTCGAACTTTCCTCGCGTTCGTCCTCACCGCCTTCGAATCTGTGTATTTTTCTGATTCCGGTGGCTCGCGCCACCGGCAGAGGATGTGCCGGGCTTCCAGCCCTAAAGAATTAAGCAACTTCGAAAAGCTTAAGCGGTGGAGCAGGCGCTAATTAAAGGCATCCACCGTCTGGCGACAGGTGGCTACGGAAGAATGTAGCCATCCGATGAAAAGCAGTGGAGCGGCGCTGACAAACACCCATCCACCGTCTGGCGACGGGTGGCTACGGAAGAATGTAGCCAACCGCTGCCAAGCAGTGGAGCGGCGCTGACAAACACCCATCCACCGTCTGGCGACAGGTGGCTACGGAAGAATGTAGCCATCCGCTGCCAAGCGGTGGAGCGGTGCTGGTAAACAACCATCCACCGTCTGGCGACGGGTGGCTACGGTCGTTTGGCGACGAGTGGCTACGGAAGAATGTAGCCATCCGCTGCCAAGCGGTGGAGCGGTGCTGACAAACACGCATCTACCGTCTGGCGACAGGTGGCTACGGAACAAACATCCATCCACCGTCTGGCGACAGGTGGCTACGGGACAAACATCCATCCACCGTCTGGCGACAGGTGGCTACGGTCGTGAGGCGACGGGTGGCTGCGGTTGTAGCGTGACGGTGGTAATCACAGTGGCGAGCAACTAGTTGCGGCGGGCCATGGTCTCGGTCAGCAGAGGGCCGAGATCTTGGTTGGTAGTACAGGCGATCAAGTCGATGCGGGCTTGTTGCAGGCCGCGGGTTAATTGCTGCCGATACTCTGCCAAACGATTCATATAACTATTGCGGATCGCCTGAGGCTCTACCACTTGGCGCGTTGCCGGATGCTCCAAGCCGCGAAATTGCGTGCGCTGTCGAAATGGAAAATCCAATTCGTCAGGTGCAAAGATCTGGAAAACAATCACTTCCGTGCGCGCCTTGCGAAAGGTTTGCAGAGCGTTCAGCAAAGCCTCGACGTCATCAAAACAATCGGAAATGAGAATCAGCAGGCCGCGACTGCGCAATTGACCTGCGGCCTGATTCAGCGAGACGGCCAGCTGTGTTTCGGCACCGACCGTGGATTTGGCGAGCGCTTGATAAATCAAGTGGAGGTGGCTGGCGGTACTGCGTGGCCGAATGATGTTTCGCAATTGCGTGTCGAGAGTGGCTAACCCTACCGCATCGCGCTGAGAAATCAGCAGCGTTGCCAGGCATGCAGCCAAGCGCACGGCGAATTCATGTTTACTGTGCTCTGTGCGCGAACCTCGGTATTGCATGGAACCGCTTTGATCGACCAAGATCATCGCCCGCAAATTGGTTTCATCTTCGAACTGGCGCACAAATAGTCGGTCCGTTTTTCCGAATAGTTTCCAATCGATCGAGCGGATTTCATCGCCGCGAACGTACTGTCGATGCTCCTTGAACTCCACGCTGGCGCCTTGGTGAGGCGAACGATGATGTCCGGCTGCGATGCCGTCCACTACGCTCTTGGCTAACAGTTGCAGACGCGAGATCGATAGATGGTCTTCCGGAGTCAGCATGCCGCGTGGTCACCGTGTTGAATTCACAAGATTTTCATTTTGGGTTGAACGATCTCTTTTAAAGCGCGGCGAATAAGATCGTCGGGCTTGTGCCCCGCTGATTCGGCTGTAAAGGAGGGCACGATGCGATGGCGTAGCACCGGCGGGGCCAGTGTTTGGATGTCCTCTAACGTCACATGGTAGCGTCCTTCCAGCAGGCAACGCGCTTTGGCGGCCAGCACCAATTGTTGGCAAGCGCGTGGGCCAGGCCCCCATTCGATCAACTCGCTGGCCCAGGCAAAGGGACTTTCGCCTCGCACCTCGGTCTGGGACGACTCCGTTCCTGCAACCTTTCTTCCAGGGCGCAGGGAGCGAACAATATCGAGCACATAATTCTTGACGTTGTCTGGCAGTGGCACACGACGAACGAGGCTTTGGAATTCGATAATCTCCTCGCCACTGATAACTGCCTGCGGTGTCGCAGAAATGTCGGAGGTTGTGCGATCGATGATATCCGATTCCTGTTTTCGCGTGGGGTAGTCTACGGTGACTTGGAACAAGAAACGATCCCGTTGGGCTTCGGGGAGAGGATAGGTCCCCTCCTGCTCAATCGGGTTTTGCGTTGCCAGCACAAAGAAAGGTTCGGCCAACTTGTACGTCGTTCCGCCAACGGTGACTTCGTGTTCCTGCATCGCCTCGAGCAAAGCGGCTTGAGTCTTGGGCGGCGTGCGGTTAATTTCATCGGCCAGCACCATTTGCGAAAAAATGGGGCCTTTTTCGAAAACCAATTGCCGATGTCCAGTTTCTTTGGACTCCTGGATAATATCCGTACCTGTAATGTCTGCGGGCATTAGGTCAGGCGTAAACTGAATTCTATGAAAGGAAAGGTGCATTGATTCGGCCAGCGAGCGAATAATCAGCGTCTTGGCTAGCCCTGGCACTCCTTCTAATAGACAATGTCCTCGCGCGAGCATAGCAATCAACAATTGTTCGATCACGTCCTCCTGTCCGACAACCGCTCTAGCGACTTGTTTTCGGACTTGATTGCAGGATTCTCGCAAGCGCTCGGCGCGCGCCAAGTCGATATTTTCTACTTCATTACTCGGCAAGTTTGAGTCTCCTGAATCGAATGTGGGATCTTATTGTAATCGGTGGTGGCGCGGCTGGCTTGTGGGCTGCAGGCACAGCCGCAGCGCGAAGAAAAAATGTGCTGGTGCTAGAAAAAAATCGCAAGCCGGGGGTCAAGATCTTGATGTCCGGTGGGACGCGCTGCAATATCACTCACGATTGCGACATTGATGGTATCGTGAACGCGTTTGGAAAGCAGGGGCGATTCCTCAAGCCTGCGCTGCACAATCTACCTCCGGCTGCCGTTGTCACCGAAGTGAATCGTTTGGGGGTGGCGACTAAAGTCGAGGATTCGGGAAAGGTTTTTCCAGTGAGCGACCGCGCCATGGATGTGCGCGACGCGTTGGTCCAGCGTTTAGAGGCGGCAGGTGCGAAACTGCACAGCGGCGTGGCGGTTAGCGATCTACGGCAAAGCGCGGATTCTAAATGGGCCGTTCAAACCGATACCGAGCAACTGATCGCGGATAAGGTTCTACTGTGCTGTGGTGGCTTGTCTTATGCGGGCTGCGGTACGACAGGCGATGGCTACGCCTGGGCCCAGCGGGCTGGACATACGATGCTGGCAACGTTTCCCGCATTGACACCCTTGCTGAGTCCTGCGACCTGGGTGCACGATCTATCAGGTCTCACACTGCCGGATGTCGAAGCGAGAGTAGTAACGGCTGATAAGCGAAACAAGGATCCGCGACTGGTCAGCCGCGGTAGTTTTTTGTGGACGCATTTTGGATGTTCGGGGCCTGTGCCGATGAACGTTTCGCGATTTGTCTCCGCGGCGACCGAGCCCCACAAGGCGTTCCTGCAGTTGGATCTGGTGCCCGACCATAGCGACCACGAGCTTGCATCGCAGTTCGATGCGACGACAATGGGACGCAGAAGCGTGATCGCTGCGCTGCAACCGCTTGTTCCACGAAGCATGGCAGCCTGTTTGATGAAGCGCGCAAGAGTCGCGGAGGGAACGCCGCTGGCTGAGCTCGGTCGGCGATCCCGCTTGCAAATTCTCGATGACTTGAAACGTTTACAAATCCCCTTGAATGGCACGCGGGGTTATCCTAAAGCAGAGGTCACTGCCGGCGGCGTGAGTACGCAAGAAGTAAATCCCCATACGCTGGAGAGTCGCATTGCCCCAGGACTTTTCTTGGCCGGTGAGATACTGGATATCGACGGTCCCATCGGTGGCTTCAATTTTCAAGCCGCCTTCAGCACGGGACATACCGCAGCGCTCCATGTCTAGTTCTTGGAGGTTCAATGGTCTGATCACCGGGGCCTTCGACCCCGGCAGAGGATCTGCCAGCCCTTCGGGCTTAATTCAAAAAGCGCGGGGCGCGAGATGGCAGCCCTTCGGGCTTAATTCAGAAAAGCGCGGGGGCTCGAATTTCTCAAGCCCACAGGGCGCCGATTTCATTCCGCCGCAGTCGCCAATCTCTTCCCGCCTAGGGCGGAGCCTTTTATTTCCTGCGAGTAGTGATTGTGGCGGCTGCATCGAGCGTGATCATTGTGCGGGCGATGTGCGGATACCAAAATTGCTAATTACACGCGATGGGAAAAATGGTATTTCTAGCAAAGTGCTAGACTTACCATGAAATAAGTAGCTTTAGATCACGCTTCATTCAACTCGGCGATTATGTTTTCGCGGGCCATGGTTTCGTAGGCCATGGTTTCGCAGAAAAGTGCCCACAGAGCTTAGCATGCCTCAACCGACTTCGCAGACCGCAGCCATCTCGATCGCAGCAGCCCATCAGGTACGCGACTTGCCCGAGGAAATCAACGGCCTGGTATTGCGGGTGGAAGAGAGTTTTTCGGTCGCCGAAACGCTGTTGAGCGAAGTTGCGTCGATCCCAATTGAGCTGACCGTTGTTATTCCCGTGTACAACGAACCGGTTACGGTCTTCGAAATCGTCGACCGCGTGAGAGCTTTGCCGCTCTCCAAACAGATTCTTGTCATTGATGACGGCAGTACCGACGGCACCTCGGAGAGACTCCACCAGCTCGATGGACTACCTGACGTAGAGGTACTGCGGCATCCGGTCAATCGGGGAAAAGGCGCGGCCCTGCAGACCGGTTTTCGTCGAGCAAGAGGGCGATTCGTGATCGTTCAAGATGCAGACCTCGAATACAATCCGCAAGACATATTGCGTGTCCTAGCGCCGCTGCAAGCGGGCGAGAGCGATGTGGTTTACGGCTCGCGCTATTTGGAAAATGCGCGGCAGGATCCTTCGGCCGTGCACCGCTTCGGAAACTGGGCGCTGACGGCGATGAGCAATCTGCTGACGGGACATCGACTGACCGACATGGAGACTTGTTACAAAGCGTTTCGTCGAGAACTGTTGCAACAAATTGAGGTTGAGCAGGCTCGATTTGGCTTTGAACCCGAAATAACTGCCAAGCTCGCCCATCGCGGTGTGTCTATCCGGGAAGTAGGAATTTCGTACACTTGCCGCAGTCGCGAAGAAGGCAAGAAAATCGGCTGGCGCGATCTATTCAACGCGCTATATTGCATCGTCCGCTACCGTTTTTCGCGATAGGTATTGTATTTCGATGCCAGTTTGAGCAGGCGGCTCTGAGTACGTATCGACAACGAGGCGGCCGCCCATGGCGCAACGGTTGTTAAGGCGCCCAAGTTCTCCTGTCCGCACAAATTCTGTTACATTTGAGCGAGTGCTCTGTCCAACTTTGAAATTAGGATTCAGTGTAGAGTAATTGTCCCAATTGCTTATGAAAACGATTGGGACAATCGTTTTACAATAAAACTACGAACCCTAAGGTTAAATTGTGTTGAAGCACTCGATGCGCTCTGCGTTGTGCGCAAGTGAAACAGAAAGCCGAGGTACCGCATGCTGGCCCTAAGATCTCAACTTCAACGGGTTCGCTTTATTGCGATCGCCTTTTTCGCCGTGCAGTGCAGCCTGGCGTCGTTCTGCCAAGCTCAGCTCGTCGACGCCATTCGCAATTTTTTTCGCGATCCTTTAATCCATGCCATCGACAAAGGGCTTGGGCCGAATGGCGATCTGGCTTGGGAGCTCAACCAATTGGAGGAAGTGCCGATCGAATCGGAAGCCCATGCAGAGGCTATCTTGAGAGCCTTGGCCAGCATCTCGCCGGAAAGGCCCGCTAGCACCCAATCTTGGACTTCGATCGAGTACGAAGTCACCAGTCTTTTTAGCGCAGCGTCGTACAGCGATTCGGACGCGTATGACATCTTGTGGAGGCGCGGAATTCCCGAGCTAATCAAACTCTATCAGCGTCAGCGCTCGCGCATTGAAAGTGCCAGAGCGACTGGAGAGCCCGTCGATGCGGAGTCGATCGATGATCTCATTCTCATGTTGGATGTGTTCGCTGCCTACCAAACGCGCGAAGGCACCGAGTGCGTAATCGAAGCGGCCGAAAGTGGCTTGGGTGAAAGCAGCTACTATTGGGAGTCGGTATTCAACAATTATGTAGAGGGGCACCCACAGGTAGATCGTTTGTTCGAGCAGCTCGGCAAACGTCTGCCCAAGGGCAATATCGCAGGCGCGATGTTGAGCACAGCCAATGCAATATCTTTGGAGCAAGACGATTTTCCGCATCCATTCGATACTCCAGCAGGTATGCTGAGACTCAAAGCGTGGCTAACCTCCGCATCCGAGCTCGACCAGAGCCATGCCTACAGCGCTGCGGTGGCCATTGCTTTTCTCAAATCGCCGGTCAGGGACTCCTTACTTGAAATAGCGCACCGCCATCGGGACTTCCAGATACGAGTAGAAGCAGCCTGGGCGGCCGCTCGTGCGGGCTTAGAAATTGGCACACAACGGCTGGCGGCATATTGCCAGGACGTACATGCCTCTGTCATGGCCCAAACCTATCTTGAGGAACTGGAACGCACCGATCTGATACCTGCCGCAGCTCGGGAACCGGAATTTGCCGCCAAAGCAGAGATGTCGCATTGGCTGCAGGACGAGAACGAACTCGGCGATGCACCGGATGAAATTGAGGTTCTCGATCAGCGCAAACTGACTTGGTTCGACAGCGACGAGAAAGTGTTGTTTTCCGTAGTGCGTTTTCGAGCAGAGGGCGAGTCGCCCCTGGATGATCCGATGACCGGCGTGGGCGTCGTGGGCTCGATGACTTGGAGCTTTTTCGATGACATTCTCGCACAATTACCGGTAGAGGATATCTACGCCGCACACTGCACGTTTGAGGCGACGAATCACGGTTACGTGGTTCGACGCGAGGGCGATGATCTGCCGGATACCAACCGCTTTTTGAGCCAGTGGTCCGACAAGAAATTGACCAAGGTGGAATTCTTGAGCGTGTACGAGGTCGATAAGGAACTCGACTATCCACGTGCATCGCTGGCGGTCGCTCAAGCGGAGTTGGAAGGCAAGCCGGGGTTTGCGGTATTCGATGGCGAGCAGAGTCGATGGTATCCCAGCGCACAGTTCCCAGCGGATACGTTGGCGACTCACATACTCGACATTCATCTTGGTCGACAGCTGCTGGGGTTTGTTCCAGCGCAGGAGCGAGGTCGAGCACTATGAGAAACTCATCCGCGACTTGGCAAATGCGACCGCTGATGAAAAAGTTTGGATGCTGGATGGATATGAACCGCTGAGTCGCCACTTCGATAAATTCGTGACTGCGAAAGCCAGAGTTTCGGGCGAGTCCATCGAAGCCGTTTTTACAAAATCGTACGACTGGTTTTTGGACTTATCGCGAGGACTCGAAAACGATGACCTGCAAATGTCGCTCGACAGTTTTTCGCTGGTAGGAGAAAAATTTGAAGACTATGCGAAGATTGTTTCCGAAGAGCGACCGCAGCGGGTCGCGGAGCTTATCAAAGTCTTCGAGCCCTATTGGAAACACAACTACGGTCGTAGTCGACTGGCTGCGGCCGCTTTTGCGGCTGGTCTTCGTACAAAAGCCAAACGCTTACTCGAAGAACAGTACGCCAGCAACGCTGAAGAATTAGAGTTTGCCAGCGATTCGCTCTTACTAGCAGAACTGTGGGCAGAGGAAGGCCAGAACGAACAGGCCAAGAAGTTACTGGTCGGCGCGATTGAACGCTTGGAGTCCGAGCTGGCCGACGCAAGCGAAGGCGAGTACCAGGAAGAAGTAAAAGCCGATATCGCTGCCCATGAACAACTCTACGAGAAGTTGTTTGGAGCAAGGAATTTAGGCGACGCGAACTCGGGGAAGGGGAATTAGGGGACTGGTCAATCGAGAATGGGGAACTCGCGGACGGCTTAATCGGCGGCAGGTTGCTCGGTTTGTGGGGAGCTGAATCGGGTCACTGCGGCCAACGAGGCGAGTGCCAGCGAACAAAATCCCAACGTACAGGCCAGCCCCAGTTGCAGTCCATAGGCATCGCTAACGATTCCGATGATCCAGGGCCCCAGTGCGCCGCCCATACCTCCAAAAGTGAACAGTATGCCCAGCACCGAGCCAATGTTTGTCGCGTGTTGGTCGGAAACCGCTGCGGTCACTGTCGGAAAAACGATCGACATGAACAAGCCTGACAGTGGAAGAAACAGCACGCACGGCATCGGTCCGAAAATACCGATGGCAAGACACAGCAGGGTACCGACCAGGCCAACAGCGATCATGCGAAAATAGCCGAGCTGCTCGACAGCGACGCTGCCCGCAAGACGCCCGAGCATGATTAACACGAAGAAACCCGACAAGCAAAATGAGCTGCTGGCGACACCCATCTTGTGATCGTGCTGTAGATACTCGACGATCCATGCTGCCAATCCCAGCTCGGTAGCAACGTAGGTTCCAATTAGCAGATAGAACCAACACATCTGTGCAGTGAATCCGACCCGCAGTACTGCTGCCCAATCCCAGTTGGGCTTGGTCGGCGCACAGTCATTCGGCTTTACGGAGTTATCGGCAACTGCAAAGACGGCCACCAGCAAACCTGCCAGCGCGAGCGTGCAAAGATAGATCTGTTGCCATCGCAGGTGCCATTTGAGCAGGATAGCTGCGGCAATTGGCACGATCATCGATCCAATTCCATGGAAGGTCGCCAGCAGATTCAAGTAGCGAGCGCGCGAATCGTGGTGCAATTCGACCATGAGACCATTGGCGCCTAATTCGATCGCACCCAAACCCAATCCAATCACGAACATCGAACACAGCAGCACTGGATAGAGTGAACTTAGGTTGAGCCCGAGAATTCCTGCACAAAGCGTGAGCCCGGCCAATTGCATCACGCGGCGATTGCTCAGTAGATCCGCCAGGATGCCGGTGAGCATCGTTGCTACCACAAAGCCAATGTAGGCTGACAAGAACACGGTGCCGCCCTGCCGATAGCTCATGCCTCCTTGAACCATGTTTTCATCTCGGAGAACTGCCGGCAGCAGCGGTCCTTTGAGATTGTCGATGAAACCAAAGATAAAGAACGAGAGAAATCCACCAACGGTTAGCATTTTTACGGTCGGTGACATAACTTTAACAATGAAACTTTGCAAGATAGATTTGTCGGGAAGACTAACGCCCGGCGGCTGGTTCCATATGGAGCTGTCCAACTGATCGCCTTTTACACTTTAAATGTCCGCGTTCCTCTGCCACTCCGCGTATGATGTACTGTCCGCAACACTTGTGAGGTACGTGCCGTGTCGAATGAGCAAATCTCAAGACGCGGAGCACGCGGCGGAAATTCTGGGCGCGCTAATTGGACAGCGTCATTTGGAACCGAAATCATAGTGATTCGTGGCTATTTGTTGAACGGTTGCAGTTTGGGCGTTAGCCATGGTTTTCCCTGAAAAAACCGCGGCTAACGCCCAACGGCTAATTCAAAATGGCGCTGTCTAGCTAGACTAAGTGCATGAAATCATACTACCCCAGCCAGAATTGGCACAGCACATCGTTTCTTTTACTAATCATCGGTAGCTCTGTCTGCGGATGCGACGCGCCCAAAACGAAGCAGTCTACGGAGTCGTCTAAAGTGCCGAAGTCGGAAACGGCACAGGCGGAACAACCCAGTACAGCCAAAGGAACAGAGGAACCCAAGCCAACTCCGATGCGCATGACAGATGATGCGTTTCGATTTGCGGCTTACGAAGGGAAGTTGGAAGATGTTCGCCAAGGTATTGCGGCAGGCAATAACGTAAATTCTCTCGATCCGGAAAGAGCTCTGACACCGCTGCACATGGCAGCTTTCAATGGCCACACTTCCGTAGTAAAGTTGCTGCTGGAGCATGGGGCACTCGTAGACGCTAAAGATAACGAGGGCAAAACACCGCTATTGCATGCCTGCACTGGACCGTTTCCAGAAACTGTGGAGGTCTTGATCGCTGCAAACGCAGATATCAATGTAAAGGAAGCCACCGAAGCCTTTACGCCACTGATGATGGCTGCCGGGCTCGGACAAGTGGAAGTTGTCAAGCTACTTTTGCGACACAACGCAGACAAGGCAGTTCTCGATAACGATGGCGACACTGCACTCCAACATGCCAAGAATAGCGGACATGCAACCATCGTGGAAATATTGGAATAGAGTTCGCCACTCCCCTATAACTGGAAACCGGTAACATGAAGAAAACTGCTTCCACCGATCACCCAATTCACCCCTTGATTGCAGAGCGTTGGAGCCCATATGGCTTTTCCGATCGCGCCGTGTCTGCAGCCGATTTGTGCAGTTTGCTGGAAGCGGCCCGCTGGGCGGCATCTTCATACAATGAACAGCCATGGAGCTTTATTGTTGCAACAAAGGATTGCACCGAAGATTTCGAAAAGGTCCTCTCCTGTCTCGTCGAACCCAACCAAGCCTGGGCCAAAGCAGCCTCTGTTTTGATTCTCTGTTGCAGCAGCGCGGAGTTCAGCCGAAATGGCAAACCCAATGGAAGCGCAATTCACGATTTGGGATTGGCCGCGGGCAATTTATGCTTTGAAGCGACGGCACGTGGCATTTCCGTGCATCAAATGGCTGGGATTCTGCCCGACCGCGCCCGAGAGTTGTATGCAATTCCTTCGTCGGTGCACGTAGTGACGGCCATGGCCTTGGGGTATGCGGCCGAATCAACCGACGCGTCCAATGAGTTCCAAGATAGAGACACGGCGCCGCGACAGAGAAAGCGTTTGAGCCAATTTGTATTTGGAAAGCGTTGGGGTGAGAGTTCGCAGATCATTTAATGCGGATGGAAGCTTATGCCACCAGCCAAACCGGTCGACAATCGCTCCATATCGCAGATGCGAAACCTGGGGCCAGCTTGTGAGAAAGATCTCAACGCGGTGGGTATCCACACTGCGGCACAGCTAATCGAACTCGGTCCAGAGGCGGCTTTTATCCAAATGCTGCTTGGCCGAAAGCAACAAGGTCGCAGTGCGAAGTGCTGTAACGCCTTATACCTGTATGCCCTGTACGGTGCGATCCATGACATCGACTGGAGGGAATTACCGCAGAAGAAACAGGATGAATTTAAATCACTAGCCGCCCAGATGCGTCAATCAGGCCGTTTCCGCTAGATCGATTTCCGGCAGCAGAGCATCGATAATCGCGCGCACTCGCTCGCGTTCTGGTGCATGAAAGCGATCGAAGGGCTCTGCCAGAAAATCATCGCATACCCCGAGCAACGACAGAGCGCACTTGGTTGCCTTGATATGGCGGGACGCATACTTACCAACGTCATAGATCGCCTGGAAGCTGTTGATGGTGTGGCTGAGCCGTTGCAGGCGATTTGTATCGCCGGCCACTGCCGCCCGATAACATTCCACAAACAATCTTGGAAACACGTTGGCTCCTCCGGCCACGGCGCCGTCGCCTCCCAAGCGAATCGCCTCTGGCAATTTTGCCTCAGGTCCGATCATGATCGACCAATCAGGACGCACTATTCGCAGGCCCATCAGTCGCTCAAAATACTCCAAGTCGCCGCTGCTGTCTTTGATGCCGACAATGGTTTCGATGGCTGCGAGTTTCTGCAGAGTCTCGATTTCAAACCATACTTTTGTGAGGCTTGGCATATTGTACAGCACCAGTGGCAGCGGTAGTTGCGGCGCTAGATTCTGCACGTATCCAGTCAGCTCCGTCTGTCCTGCTGGAAAATAGTAGGGAGTCGAAAGCACCACGGCTGTAGCGCCAGACTCGGCCGCCTGCTGAGCTAAGTGCACCGATTCGATAAACGAAGTATCGGTAATGCCCACTAACACCGGCACGCGCGCGTTTACGAGCTGGCATACCAGTGCGATCAATTCTCGCCGCAATCGATAACTCAGACTGGGAGCCTCGCCCGTTGTACCGAGAATGAATACTCCATTCACGCCGCCTGTGATAACGCGTTCGATTAGTCGCGCTAGGCCATCGTGGTCGAGGGCATCGCGATCGCGGAGTGGAGTAACCAGAGGCGGAATTATCCCGTGAAACGTGCGAGTGGCCATGGATTTCAACGTTAGAGAGTTGCATTGCGAAGGTGGAAAGCATCACGATTTGACGCAGCACGATTCTCTTGGCTGCCGTTGATTCGTGCAATATGTACAACCAGCCGATGTGCTACTAAGCGAGGATTTCGTGCAATACATTGCCATGCACGTCGGTTAGTCGAAACTCACGGCCCTGGTATCGATAGGTCAAACGCTCGTGGTCCAAACCCAACAAATGTAGAATGGTTGCATTCAAGTCGTGAACATGAACACCATTCTCTGCGATATCCATGCCAAGTTCATCTGAGCTTCCGTAGCTCAGGCCGCCCCGTACTCCGCCGCCTGCCATCCACATTGTGAATGCATCTTTGTGATGATCGCGCCCCGACAAACCCTGATCCTGAGCGTTGCCACCCTGGCGCAATGGCGTGCGTCCAAACTCGGATCCCCACACAATCAAAGTATCCTGCAGCAGTCCACGTCGCTTGAGATCCGCGATGAGTGCAGCAATGGGACGATCTGTCTCCTGACACTTCTGGGGTAGTCGCGTTTCGATGTTTCCGTGATGATCCCAATCTGAATCGTACAATTCGATCAGGCGAACTCCGCGTTCGACCAATCTCCTGGCTAGCAGGCAGTTGTTTGCAAAGGATGATTTTCCAGCGACGGCACCGTACAAATCGAGTGTTTCTTGCGTTTCGCCGTCGAGATTCATCAGCTCTGGAACAGAGGCTTGCATGCGAAATGCCATTTCGTATTGACCGATCCGCGTTTCGATTTCCGGGTCGCCAGTTGCGGCGAAATTCTCGCGATTCAAATCGCCCAAGGCGTCGAGCACTCGACGCCGATCTTGGGCATCGTGACCACTCGGACTGGACAAGAACAAAACAGGATCGCCTTGCGAACGAAATTGTATCCCTTGAAAAATGCTGGGAAGAAATCCACTCGACCACAGGCTTGTACCAGCGCCACCAGCTGGTCCGCTGAGTAATACAACGTATCCTGGCAGCTCCTTATTTTCCGAACCGAGGCCATACGAGACCCAAGAACCGAGGCTGGGACGCCCGCCGCGTCCAAAACCTGAATGCAGGAACATCTGTGCGGGCGCGTGGTTGATCTCTTCGGAATGAATCGATCGAATAATCGTCAGCTCGTCCGCCACTGTTCCCAAGTGTGGCAGCAGCTCCGAGAGGTTCTGGCCGCTTTCACCACGACGCGAAAACTTCCAGGGCGATCCGGCCAAAGTCGATGTCTTGCCGATAAATGCAAAGTCGCGATTCTTGGTTACTTCAGGAGGGCAAGGCTGATTGTGGCGTTTTACCAGCTCGGGCTTTTCATCAAACAAATCAAGTTGCGAAGGAGCTCCGATCATGTGCAAGTAAATAACCTGTTTGGCTCGAGCGACAAAATGCGAGTTCGGCCCGCCGCATTGAGCCTGCTCCTGCAGGAGGGTCGATAGGCCAATAGCACCGAATCCGATTCCGCTTGATCCTAGAAAACCGCGTCGGGAAAACATGTGTTAGTCCTTCGTGATGGTCTCGTGCAGATTCAGAAGAGTGGTTGCCAAGCTGTTCCAAGCAATGCGTTCGGCCTGGCTTTCTAGCTGTGTCGATTTGCGCTCGACTGCCAACTGCGCCTCGAACAAGCGCACCAGGGTTGCGCGCTCCGAGTCTGTTGGCGCGCGAGCGACGCACAACCTGAAGGCATAGTCGATTTGGTCATGGAGCGAGGAGCTCGATCGTTCGATGAGTACTCTTTCGGCCAACGCGTCTGCTGCAGCAACATAAACTGGATCATTCAGCAGAGTTAGCGCCTGCAGCGGCGTGTTGGTACGCGAGCGACGAACAATGCAGGATAAACGCGCGGTCGCATCAAAATTGATGAAGCTAGGATACGGAGCTCCTCGCTTTAACACCACATAGATGCTGCGGCGGTTTTGTTGGCTGCCTGGACTAACAACATAATTGTAATTCTGCCCTCCAACTTTACTCCAAACTCCATCGGGCTGCTGAGGTCGAATCGGGGGACCGTATTGTTCCAGATCGAGTAATCCCGCAATGCACAGCGCGTTGTCGCGAATCATTTCTGCATCCAAACGCAAGCGCGGTCCGCGTGCCAAATCGCGATTGAGGTCATCTCGCGCGAGCATCTCCGGCGAAGTGCGAGACGACTGCTGGTAGGTGGATGACATCACAATCGTCTTCAGCAATCGCTTCATCGACCAGTGCTTGTCGATAAATTCTACTGACAACCAATCCAACAACTCTGGATGTGAAGGCGGATCGCCCTTGACTCCGAAATCTTCCAACGTGGGTACGAGCCCCAGTCCAAAGATCTCGGCCCACCAGCGATTAACCGTCGCCCGCGCAACCAGTGGGTTTTCGGGAGAGACCAACCATTTTGCCAACGACAATCGATTCGGCTTGTTTTCGAGTTCGTCGTTAGGCAGCGTGTGCAGTATGGAGGGCGTACCGGGACTGACCACCTCTCCCGGCGTCTTATAATCGCCGCGCACGAAAACATTGGTCACTCGAGGTTTGTCGAGTTCTACCATGACGAGCGTGGTGTCTGCGGCAAGTTCCGCAATCTGATTGGATAGTTCCTTGGTTTGCTGGTCGAGTTCTTGGCTTCTTTCGTCGATTGAGATGAAGTGGTTTGTCAATTTGGCTTTTTCGACTTTGGTCCAATCGTTGGCAGGCTTGGCTGCGGCTACCAGGATCTCGCCAGGCAAAGTCTGCGCCGAAACGCTGCCAGTAACGGCCGATATGCGGAAACATCCGATCGACCGCGCTTGACCGTAGGACTGCGTCAACTCGAAGACGACTTCGGTTTTGTCGTCCAAATCGATGGGGTCTTCGAGCGCAAATGTGGCCCAATGCGACTGTTCAAACTTGGGAGAAATTGCCCAACCAGTTTGCAGGCTGTCATCGATCGCAGCCTTTACGTCAAAACGTTTTTGAGAAAAACTAGCTTCCGCAGTAGAGAATTTAAGTTTCTGCGGAGTCGAATTTTCACCAGTTGGCGATCGCGATTGCAGCGTCGCCGAGAAATTATTGAGTACAAAGTTTCTGCGCACGGAATCGCCACGCCCAGGACCCTTACCGGGCAGTTGCTCATGCTGCAAGACATCCAGTCGGAAGGCGACAATTTTTTCAAGTTGCGTTCGAGCCTTAGCCGTATAGACATCCGTGTCGGGCGGATCGCCGCCAACCAATAGGACGGATCCGTCCTCGAGCGGCTCGATTGCATCCGTTGTCCCTTGAGAAGTAAAGCCGCTTAGAGTCATGACGTGCAATTGAGCGCTCTGGGAAGATTGCCCCGCAAGTTGACTGGCCAATTCGGCGAGACGACTTTCTATTTCTTTCTCGCGTTCTTGCTGCTGCGTGGCGATCGCGGTTAGTTTTGACTCCAAAGCAGCTCGTTGCGCATCTCGGGCTGGCATGGCGAGTTGCATGCTCGGACCCTGAAATTGGATGGAACTGGGAGAATCCGGTTTTGTCAAATCCGCTTCGAGCTCGGTATTGTTGAAAAACGCGAGTAGTCGATAGTAGTCCTTCATCGTGAAGGGATCGTATTTGTGATCATGGCATTGACAGCACTCCAGCGTCGTGCCGAGCCAAATGGCACCGGTCGTATTGACACGATCCAGCACTTGCGCAACGCGTGTTGCCTCGGGCAGCGAACCTGCTTCTACGTTTGTCGGTGCACAGCGATGAAAGCCGGTGGCGACTTTCTGTGACTCCGTTGCGTTGGGGAGCAGGTCGCCCGCAATCTGTTCAATGGTGAACCGATCGAAGGGCATGTCTTCATTTAAGGCGCGAATGACCCAATCTCGATAGGCCCAATTATCGCGCAAGTCATCGCGTTGAAAGCCGTGCGAATCCGCATAGCGCGCCAAATCGAGCCAGGGTCGCGCCCATCGCTCTCCAAACTGTGGTCGTTCGAGCAGTTGATCGACGATGCGTTCATAATTGTCGAGACTCGGATCCGCTGCAAACAGGGCCACTTCAGGCGGAGTGGGTGGCAAACCAATCAGGTCCAAGAATAGTCGTCGCACCAGTTTCTCAGGTGCAGCTCTCGGTGCGGGTTGGAGCCCCGCGTCCTCAAGTTTCCTCAAGACAAAACTATCTACGGGCGATTGAACCCATGCTTGAAATTCGACCTGCGGTACCGCGGGGCGTTGCGGCGCGACATAGGCCCAGTGCCTTGGACGCTCGAAGGATTCCGGCCAGTGCGCACCCTGCTCTACCCAGAGTCGAAACTTCTCGATTTGCTGTTTGGATAGCGGTTCGCCCAGAGCGGGCATCACTTCTTCGTGCTCGCGAGGCAGATTGATTCTCCTTAGGATCTCGCTCGTCTCGGGTGAATTGGGGGCGATCGCACCTGACTGCAGCGCTTCGGAGCGGCGGTCCAGTCGGAGGCCGCCCTCCTGCTTGCGGTCGCCATGGCACTCAAGACAACTACGTTCCAGCAGCGGAAAAATCTCTGTTGCAAAGTCGATCGGCGCGGCGACCTGAGGAGGCTCATCTGCGGTAACTTCCTGTCTGACACCGTAGATCGCCAGCAGCACACTAATGATGAAAACTGGTAAACGAGAGCAACACATAGATACCAACTAGCAGCGATGGGCAAACCGATTTAGTAACCGGTCCGAAGGTGGGAAGGCAGGGACTAGTGCTTTGTCCAACTTTACAATTAGGGTTCAGTGTAGAGCAATTGTCCCAATTGCTTATGAAAACGATTGGGACAATCGTTCTACAATAAGCTACAAACCCTAAAGTTAAATTGTGTTGAAGCACTAGTTAAACCTGCGCACATCCCATTGTAGCATGACCGCACCCGTGCCAACAGATTTCAAATACGCAGAATAACTACGCGGAATGACTAGTTGGAATTGCTTTCCTCTGGCCTTGGCACGCTTTTTCCCGCGTCTGCTTCACCTTCACCTTCACCTTCACCTTCATCTTCTAATCCTGCCGCCCATTCCGGGTAAGGGATGCTGGTTCCCTTCATCGCGCGCCAAAGAATTCGGTTGAGTACGTCTTCGGGGGCCCGGTCGACTTCGCGAAAATTGAGTTCTAATGACACTAGCGCGTCGGCGCGCAGTTGCGGATCGCTCAGAGCGGCAGGATTCGGATTCATTTGGTCCAGCGGAATGTTGGTGGGCAATGCATCAAACGGCTTCACGTCAGGAGTGTCGGTGAAGCAGTCGAACATCGGTGTGGCGCTGGCATCAAACTGATTCATGGGCGGTAAGCCGAGGATCTGCTCGATTGTTCGCAGCAGACTTGTCGTATTATATTGAGTGCTGACCAATGTCCCGCGGCGCGCGTAGGGGCTGATGCAGTATGCGGTGGTTCGATAACCACTGACGTGATCCCAACCGGCTTGTGGATCATCTTCAATACCGAGAATGGCCATTGTTGGCCAGAATCTGGAATGGCTCAACGCCTCGACAATCCGGCCGAATGCCAAGTCGTTATCGGCCACGCAAGACGCTGGAGTCGGACAACCAGGGCGAGTTCCGCTGGCATGATCGTTGGGGAGGCAGATAATCGTCAGTTGTGGAAATTCACCGCGTTGCTCGAAGCCCTTGAGTTCCTGGATAATAAAGTCGGCGCGAAACTGGTCGGGAACAGACATCTCCCAACCGACGTAGTCGGTCGGAGAGAAGGGTGCCAGGCTGACAATCGAAGGTTCGGACTCGAAGATCACCTCTTTGCTCTCGCCCTTCCATGTGCGGTAGCACGATAGATAGTCGGGTGTAGCTTTCTTCTGCGGATCGCTATAGCGCACCTTGGGCATCATGAACTCACCATAGTTGCGAATGGTCGTGCCATGCAAGACCGCGTTATCCCAAATGAATCCGGCCGGAGAGTAAGCCAACGCGTCGTTCTCATCGACTCCCATACCGTCGGGATAGCTACGCGGAAAGCTGGCAAAACTTTTCTCCATATAGTCAGTGCTCATTGCGGTCGTGCTCCACTGATGCCCGTCCGCACTTAAGATGCCAGCGCAGTACGTGTTATCAAGCAGAACAAACTCGTCCACCATTTTGTGTTGATTAGGGGTGACATTGCGACCAAAAATGCATAAGTCTGCATTGCCGTTGCCACGTTCCAAAGCTCCTAGAACTTGATCGTAGGTTCTGTTCTCTTTGATCACATAAACGACGTGCTTAATTAGGCTGGGCTCGCCAATTCGTTCGGGGATTGCGCGCGGCGGTTGACCTTCGCGTGGCGGCAGCGCAGCCATAGCAATCTTTTCGGC
>JBGSTP010000275.1:0-8906 GCA_041736515.1 Pirellulaceae bacterium | reverse complement strand
AGCACAACAATTACTTTGAGTTTAACCTGGGACCTCACTCGTGGAAACAGTTCTTGTTTCCGCCCAAGCTGACCGTAGCTGTTAGCCATCGAGATTCGGATGGCTGGCGCTTTGAAACACCACAGGCGAGTTTACCGAGCTACGCGTTCTTAGGTGCTCGCGCGTGCGAGTTGGCCGCGATCGCGATTCAGGATCGGATCTTTCTCCATGGGCCCTATGTCGACCCGGATTACAAATCCCGACGAGAGTCCACGTTTATTATCGCAGTCAATTGCACCGTGGCCGCAGCGACCTGCTTTTGTACCTCTACCAACACAGGACCCAAATGCCAAGCTGGATTCGATCTGGCTCTCACAGAACTGGAGGACCATTTTTATGTGGAAGTAGGAAGCGTCCGCGGCGCTGAGTTGATGTCGGAATTGCACTGCGTGGAGGCTACCGATGTGGATGCCCGGTTGGCCGTGGAATTGCAATTGCGCGCTAAGAAACAAATTTCGAAGTTCCTCGAGACGGAAGGACTGCAGAGTGTGTTACTAGACAATCCTGAACATCCACGCTGGGATGAGATTGCATCGCGTTGTCTTTCCTGTACGAACTGTACCATGGTCTGCCCAACCTGTTTCTGCAGCTCGGTGACCGAAGTAGTTGATTTGACTGCAGAAAATGTATTGCGTGTTCGCGAATGGGATTCGTGCTTTAACATCGACTTTAGCTACATGGCAGACGGTGTGGTGCGCAACAGCCGGCGCAGCCGTTTTCGGCAGTGGCTGACTCACAAGCTGGCGAGTTGGCATGATCAATTCGAATCATCCGGCTGTGTTGGTTGTGGACGCTGCATCACCTGGTGCCCGGTTGGTATTGACCTGACCGAAGAAGTCGCGCTAATTCGGGCTACGCCCAGTTCCAACAGGACTTTGCCTATAGTCAAAACTTTCAGTGCAGTTTGTGTTCTTCCGCAGGAGCCAACAGAGTGAATGCCGACGCAGTGGCAGTTCCAGCTGTAGATCGTTCGGATCCTTGGAAAACATGGTCCGTTCGCATCGCTCGCCTGATTCGTGAGTCCGAGACTGTATTCACCGTCGATTTGGATTTTATGGAGCAAGGGATTCTGCAGCATTACCAATTTCTGCCTGGACAGTTCAACATGCTTTACGTACCGAGCGTTGGTGAAGCCGCAATATCGATTGCCGGTCGAACGAATCAAGGTCTGTTGCAGCATACGATTCGTTCAGTTGGCACTGTGACACAGGCGATTGAGCGCGGCGGCGAGGGGATGTCGCTTGGACTTCGTGGCCCCTTTGGTAGACCATGGCCAATCAGTCCGCTTGTTGAGACCACTGCCACCGTGGACTTGCTAGTCGTTGCGGGAGGCATTGGACTTGCCCCGCTGCGTGCATTGATCGATCAAGTTGGCGAGCAGCGAGCTAATTTTGGGAATGTCCACGTATTGCTAGGCGCGCGAACTCCAGCGGATCTGCTCTACGTAGACAGGCAGGACAAATGGCGCGATCAGGGAATAGATGTACTTACGACCGTCGACCGTGGCAATCCCCTTTGGAAAGGGCACATAGGCGTGGTGACTTTGTTGATTGACCGACTATCGATCGCCCGTCCGCACGCCACCGCCGTCCTGACCTGCGGACCAGAAGTCATGATGCGCTATGTCGCAAGGGCTGCGCTGCGTCGTGACATTCTAGAGTCCAACATTTGGGTCACCATGGAACGCAATATGAACTGTGCAATTGGACTGTGCGGGCACTGTCAGCTTGGACCAAAATTCCTATGTAAGGATGGCCCCGTATTTCGCTTAGACGAGGTCGCGAAGTACTTGGGAGTGCAGGAGCTGTAAAAATGAGCATCGTGCCGCGTCCCAGACTTGGTGACATACGGGTTTCCAAACCGCGCTTGGCTGTATTCAAGTTTGCGTCCTGCGATGGTTGTCAATTGCAGCTGCTGTCATGCGAGGATGAACTATTGAGTTTGGCGGAAGAGTTGGAGATCGTTCACTTTCTAGAAGCCTCCAGCCGCATCGAGATGGGACCCTTCGATATCGCGCTCGTGGAAGGGTCTATCACAACTGCTGCTGACTTAGGTCGTATCCAGGAGGTTCGAAGGCAGTCCAAGAAGCTGGTCACGATTGGCGCTTGCGCCACCGCCGGTGGAATCCAAGCCTTAAAGAACTGGGCAGATCGCAGCGAATTTCTGCGTTGCGTGTACGCAACCCCAGAAACCATCGATACGTTGTCCACATCGACGGCCATTGCGGATCATGTGCAGGTCGACTACGAATTGCGCGGTTGCCCAATCAATCGGTTTCAGTTGCTCGACGTTTTGCGAGCGCTGTTGACTGATCGCCGGCCCAAACTGCCCAGCCATAGTGTTTGTCTGGATTGCAAGCGGCGCGATACAGTTTGCGTTGCCGTGGCACGCGACGAGATTTGTCTGGGACCAATAACACACGCTGGTTGTGGAGCATTATGCCCTGCTTTTAATCGAGGGTGTTATGGTTGTTTCGGCCCCGCCCAGCAGTCCAACTGCGATAGTCTAGTGGACTGGCATTTGCACCGACAGGTAACCGCACCTACGCTTGTCCCGCTCCTTCGCAACTTCAATGCTGCGGCAATTGAGTTTCGCGACTGCGGCGATCGAGTCGATCCGCAATCCGATTTGGGGCAAAACCTGTGAACAAGAAGCAGATTCGTACTATTGAAGTTGCCGCGTTGACTCGCGTCGAGGGGGAGGGGGCCCTGCGCGTCGTTGTTGAAGGTGAGCGCATTCTAGATGTTCAGCTTGCGATATACGAGCCACCACGATTCTTCGAAGCTCTCCTGCGGGGACGCCCATTGGACGAGACACCGGATATCACGGCTCGTATTTGCGGCATTTGTCCAGTTGCATATCAGATGACTGCCGTGCACGCTCTGGAGCAAGCCTTGGGGATTGTTGTTACTCCCGAAATTCGCGAACTGCGGAGGTTGCTTTACTGTGGTGAATGGATCGAGAGCCATGGCGTTCACATGCATTTGCTGCATATCCCGGACTTCTTCGGATACAGCAATTCTATCGAATTGGCGCAGGTCTATCCTCACCAGGTCAATCGTGGGCTGCGACTAAAGAAGATCGGCAATCGGTTGTTGGAGGTTTTGGGCGGTCGCGCAGTGCATCCGATCAATGTGGCTGTGGGAGGATTCTTTAAAGCACCGCGCCTTAGCGAGTTGCGTTCACTGGCCGATGATCTTCAATGGGGACTTGAAGCCGCTATCGATGTGGTACGTTGGGTCGCCAGCTTTGAGTATCCGGAGTTTAAGGGCGACTATGAGATGGTTGCGCTCCGACATGCCGAAGAGTATCCAATGAACGAAGGCAGAATTGTCTCGACGGCCGGACTGGACATCGCAACGGACGAGTTCGAGCAGCACTTTGAGGAAAGACAGGTACCGCATAGCACCGCGTTGCACGCCTGGCAACTTCCGCATCGATCCACTTACACCGTTGGTCCATTAGCTAGGATGAATCTCAATCGAGATCATCTTTCGGCCTGTGCTTACGAACTGTCCGAGTCTGTAGAGATGCAGTGGCCCTGCTTCAATCCCTATCGATCAATAATTGCGCGCGGAATCGAAGTTGTCCATGCGTTCGAAGAAGCGTTGGCGATTGTGCGTCGCTACCAAGGATGTTCGCCAGCCAGAATGTCGTACGCGGTTTCTCCTGGTCAAGCGCGCGAGGGAATGTGGGCAACTGAGGCGCCACGAGGCCTCATCTATCATCGTTACCAAACAACCAGCGATGGAAAAATTGCGCATGCGAAGATTATTCCACCTACGTCGCAGAATCAACGTCAGATCGAACTGGATCTCGCAGCTTTGTTACCGCAGCTGCTGGCCCAACCGGACTCCGCAATCGGTCTCGCTTGCGAGAAGCTCATTCGCTCTTACGATCCCTGCATCAGTTGTGCAACGCATTTCCTGAAGTTCGAGATTAAACGCCTGTGATTCCACCCGCATTGTCAGCCAGTCCCGGTTGCGAACAACTCACCGCTTGTTTGGTAATCGGCGTTGGCAGTCCCCACGGCGATGATCGCGCCGGGTGGGAGGTCGCCGATAAATTGAGCTCGAGATATCGCGAGTTAACGTACGAGCGGATTCGAGTTCGTAAAGCGTCCGTGCCGCACGACATGCTGGATTGGCTCGAATGCGACACAAAGACCCATATTGTCGATGCTTGTCAATCCTCTGCCCGTTGTATCCAACGATTTGAAGTTTTGGCAAACGAAGTTGGCTGCATTCGGTTGATTACTGAGGCTGGCACTGGAACCCACATCGAAAGCCAGTTTGCTACTTTCCGTTCAGGTTCCTCTCATCAGATCGACTTGATTTCGACACTGCGACTGGCGTCAACACTCGGTACATTACCACAGCGTTTGGTACTTTGGGCGATACCTGCCTTAGACATGGGCTATTCCGCATGCTTGCATGCGGAAACGTTGGACCATGTGGCGGAATGTGTAAAGCGCATTTTGCAGGAGCAGTTAGATGCATGAAATTTCATTAGTACGCTCTTTGATTTCTCAAGTTCAATGTGCTGCTGAGCCCAGTATGCCCGGGGGAATACAGTCAATCCGAGTTCGAATGGGGGCGCTGGCTGGCGTCGAACCACTGCTGGTACAAGCCGCATTTGATGCAATGAAAACGTCAGCCGGTATGCCGAACTGCGAACTGATTATCGAAGTGCAGGAACTGCGGGCCCACTGTCAACATTGTGGTATCGACTTCAGCGTACTGGACTTTGTTTTTCGCTGTCCCGATTGTCGATCGAGTTCGGTTAGAATTACGCAAGGGGACCAGTTTCGACTCGTCAACATCGATGTTGCTGAGTCAATCCCTGCTTCCTAAGCAACGGCATCGTAGCAATTTAGCCAGCCAATAAGCTGAGCCCAGCCAACTGACAAAGGCCTCGAATGGATAAGATTGGCACACGCACAATTCGAATTGATCGAGAGGTCATGGCTGAGCGAGACAGGGCTGCGGCTGAGTTACGCTCTCATTTTTCGCGCCGCGGAACATTGGTGATCAATTTAGTTTCATCGCCGGGTGCAGGCAAAACCAGCCTGTTGGAGGCGACGGCGAAGCATTGGTCGGGCCAAGGACGTATGGCCGTTCTAGTCGGTGATATTGCAACGAATCGAGACGCCGAGCGGCTAGCGCCGTACACACCCGTGCAGCAGTTGTCGACAGGCGGTGCCTGCCACCTGGAACTCGATCTTGTGAAGAAAGGTTTAGCTTGTCTGCCGCGCGATGCCTACGATTTTCTATTCATCGAAAACGTTGGCAATCTTGTCTGCCCGGCATCGCATAATCTAGCGGAGCATCGACGGGTTGTTCTGATCAGTACACCGGAAGGCGACGACAAACCCGGAAAGTATCCAAAGATGTTTCGCACAAGCCAGGCACTGTTGATTACCAAGACGGATTTGCTGCCCTACGTGCCGTTCTCTGTGAAAGCCGTGGTCGAAGACGCACATCGAATTCAACCCTGCCTGGATGTGTTAGAGATCTCGTCGCTAAGCGGTGAAGGGATCGAGCGATGGTGTCGCTGGCTAGAACAACAGCGCGAACAGCTATTGCATTCGGCGGAGAGAGACTTGTGACGCAATTTCTCGATCAGGAAATTCTGCCATGTATCAACCTTCGATTGGCAGGGGACGTTCAGGGTTGCGGGATTCGACCTGCCGTAGCGGCGCTGGCAACACGATTGGGGCTGCGGGGCTCGGTTTGCAATTCCCGTCAAGGCGTGGAAATCCAGATCGTTGGTCATTCCGCAGAATCGGCTGATTTAATTCAGTTCCAACGCGGTTTGCTTGATCGTTTCCCAAATGCGAGGCAAACTAGCCTGTTGTCGGCCGCGTCTTCCGTGCCATGCCGATTTTCGATTTTGGATAGTCAGACGGATGGAGATCCGAACTTTGTGGTTCCGCTCGATCGCGTTGTGTGTAGCGCGTGCCTGGCCGAGTGTTTGGACCCCAGCGACCGACGCTTCGGCTACGCACTCAATGGCTGCGCGCAATGTGGACCACGGTATTCGATCGTTGCTAGAATGCCCTACGATCGCGCATTGACAAGTATGTCCGGTTTTGCGATGTGTGCTGATTGTCGGGCGGAGTACGAGGATGTTACGCATCGGCGTTTTCACGCACAAACGAATTGCTGCCCGTTGTGTGGTCCGCAGATGTGGTTTGAATGCGATGCAGGACGCGTCGATGGCGTCAGTGGCATTGCAGCTGCGGCCCAAGCCATTGCATCAGGACAGATCATTGCTATTAAGGGACTTGGTGGGTATCAGTTAGTTTGCGATGCTAGCAATGACTTGACTATCGAGCGGCTGCGCGAACGAAAGCTGCGGCCCGAAAAACCTCTGGCTGTGATGGTGGCCACAATGGAGCACGCCAGATCTATAGCGGAGATTGATGCGCACGAGGCAGACTGCTTGCAGTCCGCAGCTGGGCCGATTGTCTTGGTTCGCAGTTTGGCGAGCTGCCAGCTTGGTGCGAGAATACACCCAGGTCTATCCCGAATTGGTTTGATGCTTCCGACCACGGCCTCGCATGCTTTGCTTCTTAACGCAGTAGCTCGACCTGTTGTGGTCACGAGCGGTAATCTAGAGGGAGAGCCGATCGAGTATGATGTAGACCAAGCTCGTCTGCAGCTTGGGCAGGTTGCGGAGGGATTTCTACATCACGATCGCCCCATCCTGCGTCCCATCGATGATAGTGTGGTGTGTTGTATGGCTGGCAAGCCCGTCACGCTACGCGCCGCTCGAGGCTTGGCTCCGCTCATAGTCGGTGTGGACGAAACCAATAGCAACGTTACAGCGCTGGGAGGCGAACAGAAGGTATCTGTGGCGGTAGCTAACGGTCGAACAATGGTTCTCGGGCCGCATATCGGCGAAGTGCGAACACTGCGCAGTCGCGAGCGATACGTACAACAAAAAAGAGCGTTGCAGCAATTGATGGAAGCAAAATCGAACTCCACGGCTCACGATTTGCATCCTGATTACTTTACATCAAGACATGCGTACCATGAAGGCTGTGAATCGGCTGCTGTTCAACACCATCATGCCCATGTTGTTTCGGGTATGTGTGAACATGGTTGGTTGGAACGCGAGGTGCTGGGTTTTGCGTTTGACGGCAGCGGGTTAGGCACCGATGGAACAATCTGGGGAGGCGAAGTACTGTTGTCGCGACGAGATCGATGCAAGCGTTTAGCTCACCTTCGGCCGTTTCCGCTGGTTGGCGGCGAGTTGGCTATCGCCGCCCCCTGGCGAGTTGCAACAGTCCTGTTGATCGATGCGTGCGGTTTATCGGCGGCTTTGGAGTTGTGCAGAAGCAATCTGTGCCATTCCTGGGGAATTGAATTCGATCAAATCGCAGCCCTGGCAGGAGTTGCAGACCGCCAGGGACTGTCCATGCAAACTACGAGTATGGGGCGGCTGTTTGATGGTGTAGCGGCGATCGTTGGCGGATTCGGTACGAACAGCTACGAAGGTGAATCCGCGATGCGTTTAGAGGCTAGCTGTAATCGGAACTCGGCCGACAGCTATCGCTTCAGTTGGGTGGACGGCAGTCCGTATCAGTTGGATTGGCGCCCGATCATCCGTGATATCGTACGGGACGTCGGGCTCGACGTCGATCGAGCGGATATGGCCATGAAATTTCACCAGTGTATCGCTAGCGCTGTGGCCTACTTCGCCAAACAGCATCCTGAATTGCCAGTGGTTCTTGTCGGTGGAGTTTTTCAGAATCGATTGCTAGTCGAGCAAGTTGCTGCTTTGTTTGCGGATCATGCTGCATCTTTAGGACTACCCGGGACCATTCCTCCCAACGATGGCGGATTGGCTGTAGGCCAGCTGATCGTAGCATCTAGTCGCAGGTTGAGGCCATTTGTATGTGCTTAGGTGTTCCAGGACGCGTCATGTGTTGGACGGATCACGATCCGCTGTTTGCCCGCGCTCAGATTGAGTTTGAAGGCATCTCGCGCGAGTGCCATATGGCTTGTGTGCCCGATGCAAAGGTGGGTGACTACGTAATCGTGCACGCTGGCATTGGGATTTGCGTAATCGATGCGATCGAAGCACAACGTATTTTCAGAGAGCTCGAACGTCTGCAACTCCTGAGTGAGCCTGCCGAGTCCGACGAGGAGGTAGAATGAAATACGTCGATGAGTTTCGGGATCCTGAAGCCGCGCAGAAACTGATTCGTGCGATTCGCAGGGCAGCATCCAGGCGTTGGGTACTGATGGATGTGTGCGGCGGTCAAACGCACAGTCTTTTACGAAATGGAATAGAGGCAGTACTCGACGAATGTATCGAACTAGTCCATGGGCCTGGGTGTCCGGTTTGTGTCACCGCCATGGAAACACTCGATTTCGCCCAGCGTTTATGTCAACGTCGCGGTTTGATACTCACGAGTTTTGGAGACATGCTGCGTGTGCCTGGCAGTCGCGGAACGCTCTTAGATTGTCGGGCCCAGGGTGGGCGGGTTCAAGTGGTGTACTCGCCTTTGGATGCCGTGGAACTAGCCCGACAATCCCCAAACGATCAAGTAGTTTTTTTGGGAGTTGGATTTGAGACTACAGCACCCGCGACGGCTTTGGCCATCTTGCAAGCAGAATCGCTTGGACTGGAGAATTTTTCTGTGTTGGCAGCGCATGTACGCGTGCTACCCGCCATGGAAGCTTTGATGCAGATGCCTGAGAATCGTGTGCAGGGATTCTTGGCGGCCGGCCATGTGTGCAGTGTCACGGGTTTCGAGCAATATGCAGAATTTGCAGGGCGTCATCAAACTCCCATCGCGATCGCTGGATTCGAGCCGCTGGATTTGCTGGAAGCGATCAAGACTGTGGTCGACCTAC